>JAUVLE010000009.1 GCA_030595905.1 Candidatus Cloacimonadota bacterium
TCCCTTTCACCTTTACCGTGTGAGCTACTGAATCGATACAAAACAGAGATGAAGAAAAAATCAATAAAATTAAAATAAACAGGGTCATTTTCTTTTTCATAAGTTCCTCCAAAATTTTGTTTTGAATTTCTAAATATATATTTCAATGTCAAGAATATTATAATCCATACATTGAAGTCAGGCTATATTAGCGCTCTGGTTACCAAGCCCCAGCTTGGTAACCTACAAGAAATGCATATCAGGAAGGGGGCTTTGATACAAGATATAAGAAATAACTCAAACAGAAGATTTTTCTTAACGCTTGTTTATTACCAATTTCTTAACGAAATTTATATTATGCCGATTAAAAAATAAAATTCAAGTTATGTGGGACATTGTTTTTATAGACAATTTTATTTAAGAAATTTTCATGCTCTCAGTTTTGTATAATTGAGGTTTTAATGCAGTATAAATTTTTATCGGAATGGGTAAAAGAGAATCAGAATAATAATTTTGTATTTTGGGAGATCAAAAAGTTTGAAGACCAATATGCAATATTATTTAAAAAACAGAAAAAGTATCTCCAGATAAATCTGACTTCGGAAAACAGTTTCTGCTTTATCTCAGGAAAAGACATTTTACCCTTTAAATCCGATGCTGTGCTGAAAATCTTTAACAGTTGTCTATCCAATACAAAACTTGGGGAAATTGGGATTTCCGATATTGACAGGATCATCTATTTCCAATTTTCCAAGATAGATATTTATAATCAGAAAATTTCTTTCAAGCTGATACTCGAATTTATTCCCAGATTCCAGAATATTATTTTAACAAAAGAAGGTGAAATAATTGATTGTATCAGGAAGATAAGCTTTGCAGAGAACAGACATCGGCAGATATTACCGGGAATAAATTACACACCTCCGATCGCTGGTTTTTCTGTTAAAAAAAACGATGTCACATTTCCTCTTTCGATCATATCAAAAAAAGAGATACAGGAATCATCAAGTGAACATTCCTGCTTCGATTCCGTTAATGAAATTTTTGAAGAACTGTATTATAACTGGATATTCCACGAAAAAAATGAGAACCGAAAACAGAAGAAGATAAATTCAATAAAGAGGAAGATCGAAAGTAAGCTGAATAAAATTGCAAAGCTGGAAAACGAATTTTCTGATGCTAAAAAAGAAGAAAAATGGAAACAGCAGGCAGAGCTTTTAAAAGCGAATTTTGATAAAATTAAAAGTGGAATGGAAACCATAAAACTTCAAAATTATTATGAAGATGGTTTCCCGGAAATCGAAATAAAATTAGATAAAACCAAGCACCCAAAGCAAAATGTGGAATTTTATTTTAAAAAATATCGGAAAGCCAGAGATGGAAAGACAAAAATTGCCGAACAGATAGATAAAACAAATAATGAAATTGAATTGCTGGAAAAAGAGATCTTTGAGATCGAAGAGATGGAATTCATCCTGACAGATGAAAAACAACAGAAGAAAAAAAAAATCAAAGCACAAAGTGGTTATAAAAAACTGGTCATAAATGAAAATTGGGAAATATATATTGGCAGAACGAGCAAAGAGAACGACCAACTCACAACCAGGTTTGCCAAACCGCATGATTGGTGGTTTCATACGCGGATCTTTCGGGGGACGCATATTATTCTTAGGAATTTAAATAAAAAAGAACTCCCTGATAATTTGAAATTAATCTGTAGCAAACTTGCAGCATATTACAGCAAAGCAAAGAAGTCTTCTAATGTGCCTGTAGATTTTACTCAAATTCGTTATGTTCGTAAACCACGCGGCAGTGCACCGGGATTTGTAACTTATACAGAGCAGAAGACGCTTTATGTTGATCCGATAAGCATGAGAGATGCAGCAAAATTTATAAATATGATTATAGATAAAGCAAAAAAAGAGGTTTTATGAATAAATCAATAGTACTCGTGAGCGGTGGAATGGACAGCCTTGTTACTTCTGCCATAGCAAAAAAAGAATGTGATGAAATTTACTTTCTGCATTTGAATTACGGACAGAAGACCGAAGATAGAGAAATGCGGTCATTCCGCAAAATGTGTAAATTCTTCAACCCGAAAGATATATTCGTAGTTAATATAAGTTATTTCAAAGATATTGGTAGTTCCAGCCTTACCGACGAAAATATGGAAATTAAGGATTTTGATGGCTCTGATGAAATTCCTACTTCCTATGTGCCTTTCAGGAACGCTCATCTCATTACGATTGCTGTCAGTTGGGCAGAAGTTATCGGAGCAAACAAGATTTATATCGGAGCCGTGGAAGAAGACAGTTCCGGCTACCCGGATTGCAGGGAAAGTTTTTATCAGGCAATGGAAAAAGCTGTCGATCTGGGGACAAAAGGCGAAACAAAAATTAAGATCATCACTCCGATAATTCATAAAAAAAAATCTGAGATAATCAAGCTGGGAGTAAAGCTGGGTGCTCCCCTGGAATTGAGCTGGAGTTGTTATAAGAACAATGATATTGCCTGCGGGAAATGTGACAGTTGTGTACTTCGTATTAATGCCTTTAAAAAAGCCGGAATTAGAGACCCGATTTCTTATGAGATCGAGATCGATTGGGAAAGAAATTAAACACCGAAAACACCGAATACACTGATTTTTTTGTATAAAATATTTTGGGGGAATGTATGGTTGAGTTACTTTATGCTGATCTAACAGAAAAGATAAGACAAGCTGCATTCGAAGTACATCAATACTTTGGGAGCGGTTTTTTAGAGAAAGTATATGAGAATGGTTTGAAATATAAGTTAGAACTTCTAGGATTGCAGGTTGAACAACAGTTTTCTATTCCAGTTTATTTCATCGACAATGTAAAAGTTGGTGATTATTTTGCTGATTTATTTGTAGAGAAAAAAATAATAATTGAATTGAAAACAGTTTCTTCTTTAGATAAAATTCATTATGCTCAACTAAAAAATTATTTAAAAGCTACAAAAATAAAACTTGGATTACTTATTAACTTTGGAGCACCAAAGCTTCAATTCAAAAGAATTATATTATAATTGATTCCTCAGTGATTTCTTTATTTTTCAGTGTTTTCAGTGTTTTCGGTGTTTAATAATATGAATAGAATAAAGATTATCGGTGCAGGTCTTGCAGGTTCTGAAGCTGCTTTGCAGTTTGCAGATAATGGCTGGAAGGTAGAACTTTTCGAGATGCGTCCTCAGGTGCAGACTCCTGCACATCAGACAGCAGATTTTGCCGAACTGGTTTGCAGTAATTCCCTTAAAAGCAAATTAATAACAACTGCTTCCGGTTTATTAAAAGAAGAGATGAAAATCTTGGGTTGTAAACTGCTGCCGATAGCACAGGAATGCAGCGTTCCTGCAGGAAATGCTCTGGCTATCGACCGAGAATTTTTTGGCAGGAAAGTCACAGCGCTCATTGAATCTCATCCGAATATTTCAGTCCATCGGAAAGAAATTACAATATTAAATGATGAATTAACAATTGTTGCAACAGGTCCCCTTACTTCTGAGAATCTAACAAAAAACTTGATTGAAATTATTGGAAATGAACATCTCTATTTCTTTGATGCGATCGCTCCAATAGTTTCTGCTGAAAGTCTGTATTTTAAAATAGTTTATCGCAAAACACGTTACGATAAAGGTGAAGCAGATTATCTGAACTGTCCTTTTTCCAGAGATGAATATTATCGATTTGTAGAAGCTTTGAATGAAGCGGAAAAACACGAAGCAAAGGAATTTGAATCCGAGTTTTTTTCAAAAATTGATTTTCATTTTTACGAAAATTGCACTCCCATCGAAGAACTTGCAAGGCGTGGAAAGGATACACTTCGCTACGGTGTGATGCGTCCTGTAGGACTGGAAAATCCCAAAACAGGTGAAAGACCTTATGCTGTAATTCAACTGCGAACAGAGAATAAAGATAAAACTGCCTATAATCTTGTTGGCTGCCAGACGATGTTAAAATACGGAGAACAGAAACGGATATTTCAAAAAATTCCAGGATTGCAAAAGGCAGAATTTCTGCGTTATGGTTCCATTCACCGGAATACATATTTGAACGGACCGCATATATTAAATGAAAATTTATCATTAAAGAGTAAACCAAACATTTTTATTGCCGGTCAACTCAGTGGTGTGGAAGGTTATGTGGAATCTATTTTGAGTGGTATGCTGGTGTCGAAGATAATTCAAGCAGAATCCGTAAAACAAACCTCCGGTTTGTTATCAATAATGGATATGAAAAATGTTTCAAGCAAAACAGAAGTTTTGCAGAAAACTGGCATTCCCAAAGAGGACTTTGGGAACGAGAAGAAAAGCTCGACCAAGCAGGTCGAGTTACTTCCGGAAACCACCATCTCTGGTCAACTCTGGAGACATTTGATTGCAGAAAACAAGAATTTCCAACCTATGAATGCTAATTTTGGATTGCTGCCACCTCTTGCAGAAAAAATCAAAGATAAAAGATTAAAGAAGCAAAAACTGGCAGAGAGAGCGATTGGGGATTTAAAGAAAATAATCTAACCACAAAGCACACTAACCTTCTCCGGCAGTTGCCGGATTCGGCTTGGCAGGCGGAGAACACAGAGAAAAAATGATTTCTCGTTACCAAAGTCCTCATTGGAAACATATAACTCCTGAATTCATATTAATTATGTAGTCAGGATTGTGAAAAAGTTAATAAGTTGACAAAATAATTGATAGTCATTATAAAAGCTTTGGAGGAAATATGAATGACAAAACAAAACCTTATTTATTGATAGCAGGTAATACTATTATTACGGCAGGTTTGATCTTCCTGATATTTAATATATTTTCTTTAATTATCCTTTTTCTTGTTGGAGTATTTTCAGCATTTGGTTCAAGCCTGATGTTCATTAATAAGAAATAATCTATCTGCGGTAGTTTTATTCAATAAATTCTTTATAAAAATCTGATTTTTCCAGAACAGTTATCATTTTTATCCATTCTTTTTTTAATTTCAATTCTTTTTGAAATTCGTCTAGAGGAATATCATAATCCGGAAAGTCTTTATCTGCTCTGTGGTTATCATAGAAAAGGTTATTCTCTATCGTAAATTTTTCCGGAATGGAATGCTCTGCCAGTGCGCATTGATAGCCATAATAATCGGAAGAATCATAAGTAGGATCTTGTGCGGTTTGAATAATGATATTATCAGTAAAACATCCGGGTTTTTTTTCTGTTTTAGAAGTGATGGAAGCACCCATTGCTCCACATTTATAAATGATGTTGTTCAAGATCAGCCCTTTTGGTTTGCCTTTTCCTGCGTCCCATAATGATATTCCCCAGGTGGTAATATCCTCGATAATATTACCTTTCACTTCTGCATCTGCATTCACAAAAAGACCGATACCTTTCCAGTAACGTTTAACCAGGTTATTCTTTATTCGTGCTTTTGCGTTCCAGGTAACTCCGATCCCCACGCCGCGTCCGCCTTTTGGAATTCTTCCACCTGCTTTGTCGATGCCATCTATGATATTTTCTTCGATAATAGCTTCAGCATCTCGATAGAGTGCGATGCCATCCCATGAATTTCGCAGGATTTCATTCCCGATGATCTCGATCTTTGATTTTTCTCTTCCGCATATTCCCATGATCCCCACGATGTTTTCTGCTATCAAAAGCGAATCACCAAAGTTATCTGATATTATGTTATTTCTGATGATCGCACTGCTGTTTTTTACAACAATCGCCGCATCGGTTGCAAAAGCAGAAGTATCTCTGATCCCGCCTGTGATGAAAAGATCTTCAAGAACACAGTTTTTACAATCTTTAATAAATATTCCATATCCGGAATTTGTGTAAATAACAGCGGTCTTATCTTCGGGACCGACGATCTTGATATTTTTCCCTGTTATAATTAAACCGGCAGTGGCAGGGACTTCTTTATTCGGGTCTTCACAGTTTCCACATGTTAAGTCGATTATTCTTTTTGATATCAGATAATAATTTCCGCTTTCCATGTGAATTTCAATATTTTTCTGTGGTGTTTGAAATATTTTTTCCAATTCTGAATCTGAGTTTATATAGATCACTTTTATCTGATTCCCAAAAATGATATTTAACAGGATAATGACAAAAAACAGGATGGCGGTTATATGATATTTTTTCATAAATTATAATATTCCGGTCTTCTATCTCCAATTGCGTCATTCAGTTCCGTTATCATTTTATCATTTGCTTTTTCAGGATCTATTTCCGTGATGTAAACAGCTTCTTCGGTTGTGTTCATCCTTTTCAATATTTCTCCTTTCGTGTTTACAATCTGGCTCATACCGGTAAAGGTCAATTCTACTTCTCCATTTCTTTCTGTTCCTGTTCTGTTGGAAGTGATCGAAAAGATGCGGTTTTCGAGGGAACGGGTTATCATTGCCTGTTGACACCATGGTAGAACCAGATTCGTTGAATGAGCAATTATCTGTGCTCCGTTCAATGTAAGCGATCTTGCGGACTCAGGGAATATCCAGTCGAAACAAACCATCAAACCGACCTTTATACCATCTTTTGCATTAAATACTTTGAAGCCGGTATTGCCGGGAGTGAACCATTTCTTTTCTTCAAAAAAAAGATGAGTCTTCCTGTAAACATGAATGTCTCCATCCGGATTTACAAGCATGGAAGAATTATAAAGATCATTTCCATCTTTTTCTGCAAAACCAACAACGTAACTTGTATTTTTGCCGGAAGCAAGTTTTTTGAACAGATCAGCAGTTGCTCCATCTTCGGCAGACTCACTTATTTTTTTCACTTCATCGATGTTTGTGAAAACATATCCGGAAGCTGCCAGCTCCGGCAGGACAATAAGATCTGCATTTATGGGTTCGAGTAGATCTTCCATCCTCTTGAGATTATATTCGAGATCAAATAATTTCGGTTCAAATTGACATACTCCGACTTTATATTTCATTTCTTCCTCAGATATTTCATATTTTCAGAATGCTTTCTTTTATAACTATACCCGGTTTCCAAAACATTTCCGTTTTCTTTTCCTTTCATATATAATATAAATTCATTTAATGTGATAATTTGTCAATTAAATCAACGGATTCGAATGCAGATAATAAAAAAGCTATCTTTCAAAAACTAAATTGAATAATCATAAAGCTATACAAGGCTGTTACGTAAATATTATTACATAAATATCTGCTTGACACATATCAACCTGTTTTTTTTCTTAACCAGAATAAAAAAGGCACATAAAATTTGCTGACAAAAAGGGTCAGCATTTTTTTGATAAATATACGGCACCACTGTTTCTCAGTGGTTTATCCGTATAAAGGGCAGAA
Organism: Candidatus Cloacimonadota bacterium; assembly: GCA_030595905.1. Classification (GTDB taxonomy): domain Bacteria; phylum Cloacimonadota; class Cloacimonadia; order Cloacimonadales; family TCS61; genus JACNIV01. Next base: position 7,299 of record JAUVLE010000009.1, read on the forward strand.
ACCGGTAAAGGAATTATGTTTGAAAGAATTGAAAAGATAGCAAAAGATGCTTGTGTTCAGCACAACATTTCACTTTATGATATTGAACTGAAACGAGCGGTAAAAGGATTGATAATTATCATCTTTATAACTAAGATAAGTGGTGTGACGATCGATGAGTGCAAAAAGATCAGCAAGTCTGTCGCTGAAGTTCTGGAAGAAGAAGATTTTATTGATGGAAGATATTTTCTGGAAGTGTCATCACCGGGTTTGGAAAGGGATCTGAAATTAAAGAAACACTACTTAAGTGCAATTGGAGAAAAGGTAAAGATCACTTATGAGAAAAACGGAAAAAATCGTTCTGAGATCGGAATTCTGAAAGAAGTTCTTCCGGATTCAATTACAATGGATTTTAACGGAGAAACTGAGGATATCGCTTTCTCATGGATAAAAAGATCAAAAACATATTTTGATTATAAGAAATCAAGCAAGGAGAAATTATGAGTGCAAACTTGATGAGTTCTCTTACTGAATTAGCAAATTTGAAACAGCTTAATAGTGAAGAGCTTACAGAGATCATTGAAGATGGCTTGTACCAGGCAGTATCGAAAAAACTTTTAATTGAAAACGAACTTGAAATACTGACTGATTTTGATACGAATAAAATAATAGCAAAGTTTAAAAAGATCGTAGTAGAGCGTGATATGTCTCTTGGTGAGATTTCTATAGAAGAAGCAAAACTATATAATAAAGATATAGAACTTGGAGATAAAATACCGATGGAAATGCCGATAGCAGATTTTGAACCTAAGGTTATTCGAAATGCACGGAAAGCGATTCTGGAAAAGATCAAAAGCTTGGAAGAAGATAAGATCATGTATGATTATGAAAACCAGAAACACCAGATCATCTCCGGGAAGATAAGAAAAGAAGAATACAATGGTCACATCATCGATATCGGTTACACAGATGCGCTTTTACCAAAAGATGAACAGATCGAGGACGAATACTTTAAAGTCGGAGATATGATCCGTGCATACGTTGTTAATATCAGAAAAAGAAAAAATGATGTAATTGTAATACTATCTCGAACGCGTCCCGAATTCGTAATGAGGATCTTTGAAACCGAGATCCCCGAGATCAATTCCGGTGATGTTGAAATAAAAAAAATAGTCCGTGAACCCGGTATGAGAACAAAAGTTGCTGTTCAATCTAAAGATAAGAACATCGATGCAACTGCTGCCTGCCTGGGACCGCACGGTATTCGTATTGAATCTATAAGAAGCGAATTGAATGGTGAATTGATAGATATCGTTCTTTGGGATGAATCCCCCGAGCAACTGATAGCAAATGCGATCGGACCCGATCTGGTGGAAAAAGTATATCTGTCTGAACGTGGTAATTTTGCACGAATAATCGTTAGCGAAGAAAACAAAAACCTGGCTATCGGCAAGAAAGGAAAAAACGTTAAACTGGCAGCCAAATTAACAGATTATAAATTGGATATCTACACGGAAGAAGAATTTGAAGAAAAAATATCAGAAGAACGAAGGGTCACAAGCCATATAAGCGATCTTGATGGTGTTACTTCAAAAGTTGCTGGTATTTTAAAAGAACATGGTTACACTTCAGTTCAGGATATTTTTGAAGCCAGCATCGATGAACTATGTAATCTAGAAGGTTTGGGAAAGAAAACAGCAGCAAAGATAAAAGAATCATCCAAGTATTTCTAATGCCGAATAGATCATCAAAAGCGGGTCATATACCAGAAAGAACATGTGTGATCTGCAAAGAGAAAAAGGAGCAGAAATATCTTGTCAGATTTGTAATTCTAAATAATGAGATCGTTTATGATCTCAGTAGGAATATTGCTGCTCGGGGATATTATGTTTGTGATGTGAATTTATGTTTGGAAAAGATAGAAAAATGGTTTTCCAAAAAGAAAAAGAAGCAGGTTAAGAATGGATGAAGAAAAAATTCTGAATTTATTGCATATTGCCAGAAAAGCAGGTAAACTGCAATTTGGCTACGGTGCTTGTGAACGATCCTGCTCTAATGGAAATTCAAAACTGGTTATATGTGCTTCCGATCTTGCAGAAAATACCAGGAAAAACCTGAAGATCATGGCCGATGCTTATAATACAAAGATCATTGAGCTCGGCTCGAAGAAGCTTTTTGGTAAATCATTTAAAATGCGTGATGTTGGGATTATCTGTGTCGAAGATAGTAACTTTGCCAGAGGAATAAACCGTTTGTTAGTGTAAACTTGGAGGAATGATGCCTATAAGAGTCCACCAGTTAGCGAAAGAATTTAAAATTTCTACAGCCGCTTTAAGAAAACATCTCGGAGATATGGGAGTTGAAGTAAAAAGCCATATGAGCCCCGTGGGTGATGAAGTAGTTGAAAAGATAAGGGCTAAATTCATAGAAGAAGTTGCTGCTGTAAAACAGAGACAATTTGATAGAAAAACAATTCATAAAAAGATAATTCTGGCAGACAGGAAGAAAGAAGAAGAGAAAAGAGAACAGGAAAAAGCTAAAAAAACTATCATAAAAGAAAAAAGTGAGATTCCCGTATTTGTCGAAAAGCAGATAAAGAAAGCAGTACAGCGTACTTCCAAACAAGGTGATAAAAAGAAGCATGGCAAAGTTAGATTTGAAACTGAAAAAATTCCTCCGAAACAACCTTCTGTTATTCCTGAAAAAGTATTCAAGAAAGACGATAAGGAAAAAGAAAAATCTTTTGAAGAAAAGAACAAACATCTTCAAGCAAAACTAAAAAGCTTTAAGAAAGGTGGAAGAAAGAAAAAATTTGCTCCTACCGAATTAGAAGAAGCCGAAATTTCAAGAAATATCAAAAAAGCATTGAGTACTTCTACCAAAAAGAAAAAATATAAAAAAGAAGATAAAGAACAATCAATATCCGATTTGAAATTAATTGTTAATGAATTTACTTCTGTGAGCGAGTTGGCAAAAATGATGGGTATTGCTGCCACCGAAATTATTTCCAAATTCTTTATGATGGGACAGATGGTTACCATCAACCAGAGGTTGGATAAAGAATCTCTGGAAATGATCTGCGATGAGTTTGATTTCAATGTCGAGTTCAAAGAAGAATATGGTACGGAAATTCTTGAGGAAAAAACTACAACGAAAAGTGATGCAGAGATAGAATTACGTCCACCGATCGTTACTGTGATGGGGCATGTGGATCATGGGAAAACGGCAATTCTGGATAATATCCGTTCAACCAATGTTATTGCAGGAGAATCCGGCGGGATAACCCAGCATATCGGTGCGTATCAGGTTGATTATCAAAGCAAGAAAATAACATTTCTGGATACTCCCGGACACGAAGCTTTTGCTGCCATGAGAGCGAGAGGAGCAAATGTAACTGATATAGCTATCATCGTTGTGGCTGCTAATGAAAGCGTTAAAAAGCAGACAATTGAAGCTATCGATCATGCAAAAGCCGCAGGAGTTGTTCTTCTTGTAGCTATCAACAAGATCGATCTGAAAGATGCAAATATAGATAAAACCATTTCCGACCTGATCAAGAATAACGTAATGCTGGAAAGTTATGGAGGGGATGTCCTCTGGACTAAATGTTCTGCCAAAACCGGTGAAGGAATCGACGATCTTCTGGAAACAATTGTTCTATCAGCGGAGATGCAGGAACTTTCTGCACCCGTCAATGTTCCGGGTAAAGGAATCGTTATCGAATCCATGAAAGACCAGCGAAGAGGTACCATCGTTACTGTCTTGCTTCAAGAAGGGAAACTAAAGAAAGGTGATAGTGTTATCTGTGGTGCAACTTATGGAAGGATCAGGAAGATGGAAGATGAGAGAGGTAACGAAATCACGGAATTGAGTCCTTCCGGTGTATCGATTATTTATGGTTTAAATGATGTTCCCAAAGCAGGGGATATAATTAATAAAGTTGAAAATGAAAAGACTGCTCGTCAGATAAGTGCGGAAAGAACGCATATCCGTAAGGAAAGAGAAAAGTATCAGGTAAAAACGAACCTGGATAACCTGTTTCAAAAGATCAAAGAACACGAAATGTCAGAGATAAAATTGATCGTGAAAGGTGACACGGATGGCTCTGTGGAAGCATTATGCGATTCTTTCCAGAAACTAAGCACAGAGGATGTGATAGTAAACATAATACATAAAGCAGTGGGCGGGATAAATGAAGCCGATGTAAACCTTGCTTCTGCTTCTGATGCTTTGATCATAGGATTCCATGTTCGGGCAAATAGTGTAGCAAAAAAATCTGCTGAAGACGAAAAAGTTGAAATTAAAATATACCAGATCATCTATGAAGCAATAGAAGATATAAAATTATCCATGCAGGGATTACTGGCGCCCGAATTCAAAGAAAAATATCTTGGAACAGCAGTGGTGAAACAAGTCTTCAAGATAAAGAACGTTGGAACTATTGCAGGTGTAACCGTAGAAAAAGGTGTTGTAACAAATAGTGGTAAAGTTCGTCTTTACAGGAATGATATCCTTGTTCATGAAGGTGATCTTTCTTCTTTAAAACACTATTCGGAAGAAGTTAAACAGGTCAAAGCCGGAAGTGAATGCGGGATAGGTATAACAGATTACAATGATATCAAAGAAGGGGATGTGATCGAGAACTACATCATTGAAGAGATTCAGAGAAAACTTTGATAAACAAAGATTACACCTCGTGGGATTTTTTATTTTTTTGTAAGATCGTGAAAGATCAAAATAAATGAAGTTCTTTTTTGTTTGAGTAATCTCTTTTACTACACCACTATTTTACAGAATTCATAAGATTTTTTAGGAGTGCTTATGGCAAGGATTCGCATCCAGAGATTGGAAAGTGAGCTTCTCAAACTTCTCAATAAAATAATAAATTACACTCTTCGTGATAAGAACTTGCAAATGATAACAATTACTGCAGTTAAACTTTCAAATGATATGTCACATGCTAAGGTTTATTTTACTCATTTGGATAAAATTAAAAGTGAAGATGTATTGAATTCCCTGAGGAAAAGCAAAGGCTTTCTGAAAAGAGAAATAGCTGAGGCTAAGATCATGAGAATAGTTCCCGACCTGATCTTTGAATATGATGAAATCGAGAAAACAGCACGTCATCTAGATGAACTTTTTGATAAAATACATGCTGAATCCAGAAATAAGGAATAAAAATGAAGATTAAAGAATTATCAGAAATAAAAAAAATTCTCGATAATGCTGTAGAAAAATATTCGTCGATATGCATTCTTACACATAAAAATCCCGATGGAGATGGATTTTGCGCTTCGCTGGCTTTACAGGAATTGCTTTCAAACAAGAACATAAAAGCAGAAATCATATTGGAAAGGGAAGTTCCGGATATCTATGATTCTCTTCAAGGTTTTCAAAGAACAAAGGTTTTTTCTCAAGCACATATTTATGAACTTATCATTATTCTCGATTGTCACGAAAAAGAACGGATCGGGATTTGTGCACCGCTGCTTTTTACTGCAAAAAAGATAATTGCTCTCGACCATCATATTGAAAGAGATATGATCCCGGAAGCGGACACATATATCGATACGAATATAACCTCTGTAGGTGCGATCCTCTTCAATATGTATGAAAAAGAAATAAAAAATCTACCGGAAAAATCTTCCAATTATATCGCAAAAGCAATGTACACTACAATAATTAATGACACGGATAATTTTTTAAATTCAAATATAAATGCGGAAACATTTGATATTTGCTCAAAATTAATGAAATATAATATTTTTCCCGGAGATATAACAGAAAAATTCCTTTTTAATAAACCGGTGAATCAGATAATATTTATCGGAGAAGTTCTGTCTTCCATCCAAACATTCAATAATGATCAGGTTCTATTTCTGGGGTCTAACCGTGAAATGCTCAGACGCAACAGACTTGGTAACGAAGCAACCTCAAAGCTCACACGCTGGGTTAAGGGTACAAGTGGTGTAAAAGTTACGGTCTGTTTCCAGGAAATAAATAAAAACTTATATCGTTTAAGTTTGCGTTCCAACTTTATCGACGTGAATAAAATTGCCACAAAATACGGTGGTGGAGGACATCAGAAAGCTTCCGGATGCGAAATAAAAGACAATCTTGAAAACATAAAAAAAATGATATTGAATGATATCCAGGAACAAACTGATAATTCTAATAAATAATAGATGTTCTTCGGGTATTTAACGGCAGAAATAAGGAGATCGCAGTGTCGGATTTTGGCATTATCCTGATAAACAAACCGGTCGGGATCACTTCTTTTGATGTTGTAAAAAGAATCCGGAAAATTACAAAAATAAAAAAGATAGGACACACCGGAACTCTTGATCCGTTTGCCAGTGGACTTTTGCCAATATGTGTAGGGAAAGCTACGCGCCTGGCAGAAAAACTTTCCGGGAAAAATAAAGAATATATCGTAACAATGAAGCTGGGAATTCGGACAGATACAGGAGATATTACGGGAAAAATTATTGAAGAACTGGAACTGCCGGATATAAAATTGGAAGCAATTAAAAAGATAATTCCTGATATTCTGAATATCTCAAAGCAGGTTCCACACAAATTCTCGGCAGTGAAGGTGAATGGTAAAAGGGCTTATGAACTGGCAAGAGCGAACCGGGAAGTTAAGTTGGAAGCTCGTCCTATTAATATCTATAGTTTTGAAATAACCGGTTTTTTGCCACCGGAAATAACCTATAGAACCGAAGTAAGTAAAGGAACTTATATTCGTTCGTTATCAGAAACAATAGCAGAAAAATTAGGAACGATCGCAACTTCGATCAAACTTTGCAGAACAAAGATAGGAAAATTAAAAATTAAAAATGCAGTCGAACTGGAAAACCTCACCGAAGATAATTGGAAAAAAAGTCTGCAATCGCTTCCCGAAATATTTACAGATTTTCAGAAATATTATCTGAATTCGGAAGAAATAGTGGATTTTAAAAACGGCAGACAATTTGAAGTTAATTCTGAAGATACGGATGAAATAATGATATTGGATATGAATGAGAATTGTATTGGTTTTGCCGGCATCGAGCAAAGCATAATGAAGCCGAGAATTGTATTAATATGAAATATTTCAAAAAATGTGATTTTAAAAATCCCGTTGTTACAATGGGAACTTTCGATGGTGTGCATCTGGGTCATCAGAAAGTATTAAAAGTATTAAAGAAGAAAGCAGACCTGGCTGGTGGAGAATCTGTAGTGATCTCATATTATCATCATCCGCTGGAAACGATCCATAAAAAGACTTTTCCCTACATCCTTACTGAAAAAGATAAAAAAGAAACATTAATAAAACGATCCGGGATCGATCATGTGATATTACTGGATTTTAATGAAAGAATCGCAAATATGGTTCCCGAATTTTTTTTAAAAGAGATAATAATCGATAAAGTGGGGGCAAGGGAGATCATTGCAGGATATGATACACATTTCGGAAAGTTCAGACAGGGGAACTACCAGTTCCTGAAAGATCATGAATCAAAATATAATTACTCCGTAAGTCTTGTCGAACCTTTGAAGGTAAATAACAGGATAATCAGCAGCAGTCTCATTCGTGATTTCATCAGGGAAGGAGATATGATCGATGCTGCAAAATGCCTGGGAAGAAATTATTCGGTAACCGGTTCTGTTATTACAGGGCACAAGATCGGAAGGGGAATAGGTTTTCCCACGATAAATGTTCACCCGGCAGATCCAAATAAATTAATTCCCGGGATCGGAGTTTATGTCTGTGAAGTGATGCTGTTAAATAAAAAATACCAGGCAGTTACGAATATCGGTTATAGTCCCACGCTAAAAAAAACAGGTATAAAAGAAATAGAAACTCATATCCTGGATTTCGATGGTGATATTTATTACAGGTCGGTCGAAGTTATTTTTCATAAGAAATTGAGAGAAGAGAAATCTTTTGATTCCATCGATGAACTGGTAAAAGAAATACAAAATGATGTACGATTGACCAGAGAGTATTTACGACCGTAACTCGAGCTGCCAGCTCGAGAAATAAGCGACAATGTGCATTGTCGCATTCGGGAAAATAGCCCAGTCCTTCAGGGCTGGGGAAATAGGCGATAATGCGCATTGTCGCATTCGGCAAAAACAATCGTCCTTCAGGGCGTAGAAAGGAGGAATAAAAATGTCCCAAACCTATTATAAAATCTGGTTGCATATCGTTTGGAGCACCAAAGACAGATTTCCGTTTCTTTCTTCCAAAATCCGCAAAAAATTATACGATCATATTCATACCATTGCATCTGAAAAGGGCTATCATCTTTCCATAATAAACGGCATAGAAGATCATGTTCATTGTTTGTTTTCTTTTAATCCAAAATATTCGATCAGCAAAATGATAAACGATGTAAAAGGTGAATCATCACATTGGCTGAATGAACAGAAATTATTGAAAGCAAAATTTGGCTGGCAGCGAGGATTCGGAGTGTTTTCGGTGAGTGAGTCGATTGTAGATAATGTTCGTAAATATATTAAAAATCAGGAAGAACATCACAGGAGAATTTCCTTTACGGAAGAATGGAATTTATTATTAAAGAAACATAATGTGGTGATAGATGAATAACGGCGTGAACGCCGTGGTGGTGTGTGGGTTGTTATTTTTACCTATGCGTAAACGCATAGGCTATTTGTGGATGAACCCAAAAAATAGTCCAGGGGATGAATGGAATACACGCAAAAAAACGCCGTTTACGGCGTATGGGAAACTTGTCCTATGCACCAAAGGTGTTATGGGATAAGTTGGTTTAAATAGCCCAGTCGTTTTTAACCTGTCAAATACAAAGTAGATTTCACCAGGTTACGACTGGGGAAAAAGGCGACAATACGCATTGTCGCATTCTGATACAAAATGAGGTAAATTATGTTTTTCTGTACAGAATGTGGGGCAGAAGTATCAAAATGGTCTGGTAAATGTCCTGTTTGCTGGGCATGGAATTCCCTTAAGGAAACTTCCCGGATCATCGGGAAAAAGAAAAAAAGCAAACTTGAAGGTTTACCAAATTTTGAAGGCTTGAAGAAAAACAGACCGGAGTTGCTGAAAGATATTAAAACAGGAACTCAAACCCGTCTGAAGACTTCTATTGGTGAATTCGATGGTGTCCTTGGTGGTGGAATCGTTCCCGGCATGGCAGTTCTTATCGGTGGAGAACCCGGTATTGGTAAATCTACTTTAATGATGCAGGTTTCAAATCAGATTGCAAAAAACGGAAAAAAAATATTATATGTATCCGGTGAGGAAAGCGGTCAACAGATAAAATTGCGCAGCAAGCGGTTGGGTTGTGAAGCAAAAGAATTGTATCTTCTTTGTACAACGAATCTGGAAGACATCCTTAATTCGATTGCAGACCTGCAGCCTGACATCGTGGTGGTGGATTCTATTCAATCTGTATATTTAACTTCACTTGAAAATTCTCCGGGAAGCATTTCTCAGCTTCGCGAATGTACGAGTCTTTTCACACAGACGGCAAAAACAGGAAATATTCCCTTCTTCCTGATAGGACACGTAACAAAAGATGGAATGGTGGCAGGGCCAAAGATAATCGAGCATATGGTGGACACGGTTCTCTATTTTGAAGGAGAAACCCAGAATCAATTTAAAATATTACGGGCAACCAAGAATCGATTTGGTTCCACAAATGAGATCGGAATATTTGAAATGCAGTCAAACGGATTGAAAGAAGTAAAGAATCCTTCTCAGTTATTTTTAAGTAGGGAAGACAATAATATCGGTTCGGCTGTGGGATGTGTTCTGGAAGGGACAAGAGCTTTTCTTGTAGAGGTTCAGGCTTTGGTTTCTCCTGCAAGTTATGGAACATCCCAAAGAGTAGCACTGGGATTTGATCAAAGGAAGCTGGCTGTGATACTTGCCATTATCGAGAAAAACCTGAATCTGAATTTGAGGAATAACGATGTATTTATAACCCTCACAGGTGGAATGCGGGTTTTTGAACCTGCACTCGATCTTGCGATCATAGCTGCGATCATTTCCAGTTATCAGGAAAAAGCCTTACCTGCCAATACTTTACTTCTGGGAGAAGTGGGATTAAATGGAGAGATAAGACCGGTCTCTCAGTCGGAAAAGAGATTAAAAGAGGCACAGAAACTGGGTTATGAAAATATTATTGTTTCTTCCAGAACAAAAAATATCAATAAAAAACTGATTGTTACAAAAATAAAAAATCTCAGGCAGCTTTTCCCGATCCTTTTCTCAAAATAGTAAAGCGAACTGGCAGTTCAAGTTACGTATAAAAATAAGCCCCAATTTTGGGGCTTATTTAGATTAGATATTGATTTTGTTTTCTATTAAAATCCACCTGATTTTGTTGCCTCTAAAAGTTGTTTCAGTGTTACTCTATTTTTTTTGATATCTTTAAGAATTGAAGAATCATCAGTTCTTTCAACAGCTTTATCGAGAGAAAGATTTGCTTGTTTGAAATATGCATTAGCTTCTGTTTTCACTTTGTCTCTTTTTTCTACTAGCTCATCGGCTTTTGCACCATAATAAACGCTTTTGTCTTGATACATTTCTTCATAATCCAGGAATTTTTCATATTTCTCATATCCCAGACTTTGATCGATCGAGGCTATGATCTTATAAGATTCAAAAAGATCGGGATCAAGTTCGACAGCTTTATTTGAACATTCTCTTGCTTTTGAATAATTTCCCAGAGCGATATATGTATCTGCAAGTCTGAAATAAACTTTTGGAAGTTCGGGAGCTAATTCTTTTAAATTCAGCAGAGTTTCGAGAGCTTCTTGATTTTTATTTGTGATCCTGTAAGCACCAGCCAGATTTATATATGCGTTAATATTATCCGGTTGTTCTAAAAGCACTTCCTTATATTTATTGATGGCACTGTCTAATTTTCCTGTTTTATAATAGCATTTCGCAAGTTTTTTCTGGAGATGATCTATTTCCGGGAAAGCATCTGTAGCATATTCCAAAGGTTCGATAGCAGCATCAAATGAATCCTGATCGAAGAAAAGAACTCCGAGAGCTATGTAAGCTTCACAAAATTCAGAATCGATCTCAATTGCTTTCTCAAAAGCTTCTTGAGCCTCTTCATAATATTCGATCTCGGAATAGATGTTTCCAATACGAAGCCAGATATCTTTATTATCTTCTTCCATTTCAGTAATTTTTATCAATACTTCTACAGCATCTTCATAGTTTTCCATTTTTACATACGATTTGCTTAGATAGTCTAAAATATTCTTGTTTGAAGGGTCTGTATCCAATCCGCTAAGATAATATTCAATTGATTTTTCATAATCTTTGTTCAGGTATTTTATCAATCCCAGATATAAGTAGCCATCCACATTTTTATCGTCTATTTTGATCAGGTTCAAAAAAGTTTCTTCGGCTGAATCAAAATTCTTACTGTTGAAATGTTGAATTCCAATACTCATTAATTCATCAATTTCACCAGTTCCCAATTCCTGAATTTTTGTGATGAGATTCTTTTTTATTTTTTCTTTTCGCTGTTTACTATCTTTTTTTACAATAAAAGTAGAAGCCTCCACACCTTTTGATTTCATACTGAATATTTTCGCTATTATTTTAAACTCTGATGAAGATATGGATGAGACAGTTCCCCAGATAACTATATTTGCCCCAAGTTCTTCGCCTATCTTTGCTATTTCTTCTTTTCCGATAGAAGATAAATTGGTTACTCCGGATTTATCCAGGGCTTTCTTTGACTTTTTGAGATCGATAAGTTCAAGGTCGTCATATTCTTTGAAAACAGATTTGAAATCACGGCTCATTAAAGCTTTTGTAATATAATCACTTGGTCTATCATTTTTTTCAAATTTCAAAATGGCGATCTTTTGAACTTCTGCAAAAACAATAGTTTGCAGGAACATCAATACTATGAAAGTGATAAGGATTTTTTTCACGTAACCTCCGAGAATATTTTTTCTATTATGCAAAATTTTTCATATTTCATTTTGTTGCAAGTTTTTTCTTTGTATTTGAACGGTTTGTCACACAGGATATTAATATTATCTTATTGTGCGGCAGGAACTGTTGTCTTCTTTAAAGACTCTATAAGTTATCAGCTTACCTTTATCAAACAGGATCTGACATTTTTCTTTTTCAAAAATATTGCTTATGCCGATAAAATTTTTCTTGAAGATTTTATTTGCAATAGAATATTTAAAGCCTATCAAAGATAAATTATAGATAGGTTCTAACGAAAAGAAAGATATAATTTCTCCTGTTTTTCCCATGATATTATATTTTCCGGGAAAATAAATTTCCATTTTTCCAAAACTATCATAGATTTCAAGAGGTATGCTTTCTCGATAATTCTGGAAAATCAACATATTACAAATGGAATGATCTATCCTCTTACCGAATGCAAAGAGAACTACTATTCTATCTGGTTTCAATATGCATGCAAGTCTAAGTGCTTTCTGAAGGTCTGTGAAATTCTGGTCCGGTTCAAATATGGTTTTGGCATTAGAAAAGGTCTTCCGGGTTTCTTTGGTTATAGAATCGAGATCGCCTATGATATAATCTGGTTTTATAGAATAATATCTGCATAGTTCCGCACCGCCGTCCGCAGCGATAATTATAGAAACATCGGGAAGTATCTTTTCTAATAGATCGTGGTTTATTCGATTCCCGTTTGCGAGACTTGCAATGATTTTTTTAGACAAGTTTTAATGAATTATCAAAATGCATATTATTTCAATAGAGCATTTTGCCTTGAATAATTTAATTTATTATTGTAGTTACAATCGAGAAATCGGAAGCATCGGCAACCGTTTGACCCTGAACATTTGTTGAACCGTTAGTTCCGATTTCGTTGCCTGTTCCAAGTATCGTTAATTTAGTACCGTTTATAGATAAAACAAAAGTTCCATTAACTGTTGTTATCGTATTTGTGGGTTTATCATAACTATATCCCATCCATACTCCGATATCATCGACGTCAGAACTCCAGGAGTTTCCACCGCCACCTTGCTCAAGCGGTGTTCGATAAAACGAAAAGGCAGAAGCTGCGAACGAATTCATATTACCTACAACTGCTTGACGATTAGAAGTTATGGAATGAGCATTAAACATCATTGTGCCAACTGCTACTGCTATTCCAACAATAATTACACTTAACACAATCAAGAGAATTTGCTGTGTTCCCACTTTCTCCTCCAAATATAGATAAATTCGTATTCTTTATTTTAATTAAGAAGCAATAAATATTCCATTAAACACAGAGTTTTCTTTTCATTCGATAATGTTATTAATAGTAGCAAGTTAGCTATATCTGCTTTATTGAAATAGATTATTTCAAAACTAAGTTTTCTCTATGTGGGTAATAAATTTATGACAAAATATTTTATTGTGTATCTTTTTTACGTCTAAAGTGTTTGTTTCTATAAATGCATATATTTTCAAATGCTTATCAAACACTATTTATTCTATTTTTTGCTCGAATATATCTATTACAACTTGTAGCAAATGATCGATAATAATTCCAATGGTACCCATTACAATCAGGTAAATCAACATTTCTGTGTATCTCACAAGATAACGAAAATCAAGAAGTCGAAAACCAAGTCCACTATTTACGCCTAACATTTCCGCAGCGATTATCATCGTCCAACCCAATCCCCATAATATTCTGAAAAGATTTAAAAAACTGATGAAGGTTAAAGGCAGTTCAATGTATTTTAAAAGTTGGAAATTACTTGCTCCGGATACTTTTGCTTCATCGATATATTCGTGTGGGACAGAAGAAAAACTGTTCGATGTTGCTATTATTGCAGGAAAGAAAAGAGTAATCATCATAATAAATGCGATCGGGAGTTCACCCAGTCCAAACCAGATGATGGCAAAAGGAAGCCAGGCAAATGGAGAAATATGTCTGATAAAATTTATAGATGGTAAAAATATCTTATTCATAATATTGGAATGAAATAAAATATAACCTCCCAGAATACCCATTATCCATGCTGTCACACTGGTAATACTGACTCTAAGAAGAGATATAAGAATATCTTTAAAAAGCACATCAAAAGAGAATTCAACATTTTTCAGATCGGATATATTTATATTCAGCGATAGAGCAAGAATAATAAAAAGAAGAACAACAAAAGATCCACCGAGGATATCGTATTTATTCAACTTTGAAATAAACATCTTTTGCTTTCACCTCGTTTTTTATATATCCTTTTTCGATCATTTTATTAATTGCTTCGATTTCAAATTGTTGAAACTGTTCATCTAATCCCATTATATATTTTGTATGATATAATGAATTTTTTGAAGCTTTCTTTGAAAGTTTGAAAAATGTTGCAGCAGCGTCGAAAGCAACATTGGGTGAATTATTAAACACATCTGTACTTTTTTCAAGATCGGAAAGGAATTTTTTTATTTTTGGAAGCTTTGTGGAAAGTGCAGATTCCGTTGCAGAAATATCACAACATGTATGGAACGGGTAGTCTTTACTATACCAGTGTATGATATGAAAATCCTCGTTAAATCTGAAAATGGAAGGTACATAAAAACTGAGAGCATCGACTTCCCCTGCTTGCAGGGCAGCAGCCATATCTATCGGAGTACGGAAATAAATCAGTTCAAATTTTATCTCATATTTATCCGAAAGCATTTCTGCAAAAATATCCAGGGTGGAAGCACGCAGAACGCCAATCTTTTTACCTTCAAGCTCCGAAATCGTTTTTATATCTTTTCTTGCGATTATGCCGTCACTTTCTCTTTCAAAGAAGGATATTATTTTTACTTTTTTCCCATTTGAAATATCTGACCAGATATAAGTAAAGGGCATTATAGCTACATCGATCTTTCCGGAAATCAGAGCTTCGTTGGTTTCCCAACCGGAAGAGAAATTTTTGATAATGTAATCTTCTTTGTCTAATGTACCGATCTGAAGACCAAAATCGAATGGAAGGTGATTCAGAGATGGCTTGATGATCCCGACGATCAGTTTGTCTTTACTGTTTGTACTGCAACCGAGCATCAATAATAGAATTGATGTAATCAGTATAAATTTTTTTTTCATGATCTCTCCTTTTTTATAGGCAAAGCCACCCCGCTACCAACAGTCAGGGTGGCTTTTTCAAACCTAGAGCTTTACTGTATCTTAAAATATCAGTTTATTTCGGCAAATGTTTTTTTGATGATTTCTATACACTCCATCAGTTCATCTTTCGTTATTACCAGCGGCGGCGCAAACCTGATTATATGATCGTGAGTCGGTTTTGCCAGAAGTCCGTTTTCTTTTAATCTCAAACACACATCCCAGGCTTCGATACCATTTGTTGGCTTGATCAAAACAGCGTTCAAAAGTCCTTTCCCACGGATTTTATCAATAAGCGGAGATTCGATTTTTCTTAGTTCATTGCGGAAAATTTTTCCCAGTTTCTCTGCTTTTTCGATAAGGTTTTCTTCTTTGATAACTTCCAGAGCTGCTTTGGCAACTGCGCAGGCAAGTGGAAATCCACCAAAGGTAGAACCGTGTTCACCCGGCTTGATAACCATCATGATTTCCTTTGAAGATAGAACCGCAGAAACGGGAAGAACTCCGCCGGAAATGGCTTTTCCCAGTATAACGATATCCGGCTTGATACCGGAAAATTCACTGCAGAGAAGTCTCCCTGTTCGGGCAATTCCTGTTTGAATTTCATCTGCAACCAGAAGAGCATTATATTTTTTGCAGATATTATAACAGTTCTTCAGATAGTTTTCGTCGGGGACGTTCACGCCGGCTTCACCCTGGATCGGTTCAACCATGAATGCACAAACCCGTTTTTGATACTTGTTCATTACCCTTTCCAGAGCATCGGGATCGTTATAAGGGATTTTGATTATTCCCGGTAGGAACGGACCGAAATTTCTATATGCAACAGGATCGGTGGAAGCTGAAATAATAGCCAGCGTTCTGCCGTGAAAATTATTCTCTGCAACGATAATTATTGCTTCGTTCTCTTTGATGTCTTTTACTTCGTATCCCCATTTACGGGAAAGTTTCATCGCTGTTTCCACCGCTTCTGCTCCGGTGTTCATTGGAAGCATCATCTCATATCCGAAAAATTCTGTTATATACTTTTCATACTCACCCAGTTTATTATTGAAAAAAGCACGGGAAGTAAGAGTCAAAGTTTTTGCCTGCTCTATCAAAGCATCGATGATCTTTGGATGGCAATGACCCTGATTTACTGCCGAATATGCAGAAAGAAAATCATAATATTGATTTCCTTCGGGATCCCAAACCTTCGCTCCCTTTCCCTTTGCGATCACAACCGGAAGAGGATGATAATTATGAGCACCATAGGTTTCTTCAAGCCGGATTGCTTCTTCGCTGCAAATGTTTCCATAAACTAATTTCTCTGCCATTGTATCTCCTGATGATATATTTTTTATGAAACTTAATCTTTTTTTCGATTTCTGCTGTCAAATGTTTTCATTTGTTTTTTAATAAAAAAAATTTCTCAATGCTTGCGTTGGGGTTTCAATATTTTCTCCCCTGATTTAGGGGAGATGTCATTCGGTGAATGACAGAGGGGTTAAATATTGAAAATTCGTGTTTAAGCTTGCTTAAATAAAGTTGGCAAAATACTCCTTGGTTTGCCACGGGGATAGTCAACTTTAAGAATTTTCTTTATTAATGAACAATTAGAAACTTCTTAACCACAAAAAACACGAATTAAAAAAACAAAGATAAACAAAATATATCTATAAGTTCCACCGAAGCGATATATTTTTCAAAGTAGGATGAACCGATATAAATATGTCGCTCTTACATAGCTATTATTCTCGTATGATCTTTTCTACAGGCGTTTACACACCTGCTTACAAATATTCCACAGCTACGCTGTTTAAAAGAAATTTAATAAACCGGAATAATAAAATTGCATAGTGTTACATAACATTCTCATCCGTGCGTATCTGTGAGCTGATAAGGATTCCAACGATTTACTTGACATTAAAATTAATAAAATTTGCTTAAACAAAAAATGAATAAGTGAAAATATGAAAGCAAAATGTGAAAACACAGCTATTATTGTCCCTGTCTACAATTCAGAGTTACATCTAATTGAATTATTCGAGCGGATATTTGAGTATTTTCCGATTGAAAATGTTATTGCAATAGATGATGCATCATCGGATGATTCTGCAGGAATTTGCGAAAGATCCGGAGTGAAATTGATCTGTCTTTCCAGAAACAGCGGCAAAGGAAATGCTCTTCAAACCGGCTTCGATGCCGCTATAAAAAAAGGTTTCACATTTGCTTTTACCATCGATAGTGATCTTCAACATCAGCCGGAGGATTTTCCTGAATTCCTAAAAATGCAAAATGAAACAAGCGCAGACCTCGTAATTGGAAAGAGAGATTTTTCTTTTTCAAAGATGCCGCTTCCAAGGATATGCAGCAATGCAATAACCAGTGGAATAGTTTCTCTATTTACCAGGCAGAAGATCGCTGAT
>JAUVLE010000180.1 GCA_030595905.1 Candidatus Cloacimonadota bacterium
ATGTTCATGTTTCGACTTAACATTTATCCGCCAACCAAAGGCTGGTAAACCTTAGGCGGACAAGACCTTCCGGCTTCATACATTATGCCGAGACAGGTTAGCTTGTGCCAAGTCTTAGAAAGTTAGAAATGATTCAAAGAAATTAGGGAAAAAAATGAAAAAGTTAAAAGCATAATTCTTATTATAAAAATGATTTGACACTATCAACACAAAAAATATTTTTTGTTGTTGTTTAAAAAAAATTTAACAAATTAAAAAAATAGGAGGAAGTATGAAAAAGTTAGTTTTATTTATCAGTTTTTTATTTATGGTGAGTTTGGGGTTTGGACAGAATCTTGCTATAAATCCCGGATTTGAAAGTTGGACGGTTAATGGTGCTGGTGGTCCACCGGATGATTGGTCTCTTTCAGGAACAAGTATGACAGCAACACAAGAAGCAACTACTATTCACGGTGGTACTTATTCTACAAATATTACATGGACTACTACATCTACAAGATATTTACAACAGTTTATTGATGTATCCGCTGGTACAAATTACCAATTTACTTTTTGGGTTTATGATAATGATGAATATGGGAGAGCCAGAGTTGCTATCCGTTGGTATGATTCAGGAGGAGGTTTTATAAGTGGTTATTATGGAGATTATTCAACAGATTCTGCTGATTGGCAACAGTTAGATAGTGGTATGCAGTTAGCTCCAGCTAATACTGTTTCTGCACATATTGAGATAAGAGTTTATGATGTAAGCTGGACGGGTGTAGAAACTGCCACTGTTTATGTCGATGATATAATATTTGTAGCTGAATCTACTGATGCTCCTTCAATCACACACACAGCCCAGGGAAATACAACTTCAAATTTTTCAATCACAATTAATGCAGACATAACAGATACTGATCTAACCACAACAACCGGCAGTGCGCCAAGCTGCTGGTATCGTATCGAAGGTGGTTCTTGGACGAGGCTTGAAGATACAACACCCGTAGGCGATACTTTCTCCTGGGATATTCCGGGACAATTTGCTCATACTCTAATAGAATATTATCTTGCTGCTCAGGATGACGCAAGCAATGTAACAACCGGTCCCGCCGGTGGCAGTGGAATTACTCCTCCGGGAAGTACACCTCCGGCAAGTTTTCATTCGTACAATATTCTTAAATCTTCGCCAACAATTTATGATGTGCAGAATTACCGGGATGGTTCCGATGATTCTTATTACAGTGGAGAAACTGTTTCATTAACCGGTATTGTAACTGGAATTTATGGAATAAGTTTATATACAATTCAAAATGGCTCGGGAGCTTGGAACGGAATATGGGTAAGTAATGATGGCAGTTTGCTTTCAGAGGGTGATAATGTAACTGTAGATGCTACTATCGAAGAAAGTTATAATTTAACTCAAATGACTGCTGTAACCGGAACAACTACAAACTCAACTGGAAATCCATTGCCTACAGTATCAACTATCCTTACTGGTACTCTTGATGAATCTTATGAAGGTGTTTATGTGTTTGTGGATGATGCTGTTTGTACTAATGAAGACCTTGGTTATGGCGAATGGGAAATAACATCTGATGCCAGCACAGCCTGTCGTGTTGATGATCTGGGTTATGCATACACACCTTCACTTGGTAATACTTATGATGTAACAGGTATAAATTATTACGGCTATGGTGTTTTTAAAATTCAACCTCGTTATGCGAGTGATGTTGTATTAGGTGGTGATACAATACCTCCAACAATTGCCAGTGTATCAGTAACCGATGGAAATACAGTTGAAGTTTATTTCTCTGAAGATGTTGATCAGACAACAGCAGAGACAACCTCTAATTATTCAATTGATAATGGTATCGGCAATCCTTCGTCAGCAGTGAGAGATGGAGTGGATAATTCACTTGTTACATTAACAGTAAGTACACTCAGCACCGGAATCACTTATACTATCACAATAAACAATGTGGAAGACTTAAACAGCAATCCAATAGCTGCAAATTCTCAAGAAACTTTCCAATATTCTTTGCCACCATCGGTAGGTGATGTGATCATAAATGAAATTATGCAGAATCCCTCTGCTGTTGGAGATTCCAATGGTGAATATATTGAGTTTTATAATACTACAGATCATAATATAGATATCAATGGCTGGACAGTAAGAGACAAAGATACCGATTCATTTGTTATCGCTAATGGAGGACCATTAACAATTACATCTTATGGTTATCTGGTTATCGGTAATGATGGCAATTTTACGACAAACGGTGGATATAATTGTGATTATGAATATAGTGGCATGTATTTAGCTAATAGCTCTGATGAAGTAATTTTAGAATATGGACGTGCAATCATAGATTCTGTATATTATGACGATGGAGCAACTTTCCCTGATCCAACCGGAGCATCAATGGAATTGGATCCAGCTTTTATGAATTATGTTGATAATGATGATGGAACCAATTGGTACACAGCTAATACAACATTTGGAGACGGTGACTGTGGTTCTCCCGGTAGTGCAAACTCGGGACCACTACCAGATCCACCAATTAATGTTGTAATTACTCATGATGGAACAAATGTTACAGTAACCTGGGATGCAGTTACTGGAGCTACAAGTTATATTATGTATATTTCAACTGATCCGTATGCAGTAGATCCTTGGTCAGTTGCAACCGGTACTTTTGATCTGACAACTGATCCTGCTCATCCAACATGGACGGAAACTACTACAACAGGAACAAAAAACTTCTACAAAGTAACTGCTAATAATTAGCGGTTTACATAATTAATAAAAAGGCAGGAGAAAAATCTCTTCTGCCTTTTTTAATTGAAAGGAAAAGTAAATAATGAAAAATATTTTTCTTATTTTAATCATAATGTCTGCGGGATTTTTATTCTCAAATACAAATTTCCGGGTAATGTCTTACAACGCTCTTAATTTTGACGGAACATCCCGTCTTTCCGATTTCCAGACAGTTCTTGAAAATTCCGAACCTGATATCCTTATTTGCCAGGAAATTAAATCGGAAGCCGGCGCCAATGCGATGCTGTCTGTCCTGAACGCTGCTATTGGTGGTTATGCCCGTTCTGCTTTTATTCTCGATACCGATCTTAATAATATGCTGTATTACAAAACATCTATCGGCACATTGGTCAGTCAAGATGAAATTAATACATCCCCTCGTGATATTTCTGAATATATAATGAATATCGATGGTAACACGATCCGGTTTTACAGTTGTCATCTGAAAGCTTCTACGGGTTATGAAGCTGAGCGTCTGGCGGCTGTAGCAATTCTTAGAAATCATCTGAACGGGCTTTCGGAAGGAACGGAATTTATCATTGTGGGAGATATGAATTTTTACACCAGCAGCGAAACAGGTTATCTGAAATTCATAGCTGACGAAACAAATAATATTGGCAAGGCAGAAGACGTTTGCACAGAAGTAGGAAATTGGCACGAAAATGCTTCATATTCGGATGTTCATACTCAATCTACAAGAGAGACTTCTTTTGGCGGTGGAGCTGGTGGCGGACTGGATGATAAATTTGATTTCATTTTTGGAAATTATGAAATAAACAATAGTTCGGGGATCGAATATAGTTCGGGTACTTTCACTTCCTACGGAAATGATGGAGCTCATTTTGATCAATCTATAAATGACGGAACTAATTCCGCCGTTCCTGCAAATGTTGCCGATGCACTCTATGAAGCTTCCGACCATCTGCCTGTTTACGCTGATTTTGTTAGTTTGAGTGGTGGACAGCCGTCAGGATATGTTTTCATTTCCGAATATATTGAAGGAAGCGGTAATAATAAATATCTGGAAATATATAATGGAACGGGAAGTGATGTAAATCTTTCCGATTATGATGTAGCAATTTATTATAATGGAAGTACAACCCCAGGCAGCACAATTGGATTATCGGGTGTGCTGCCTGATAATGATGTTTATGTGTTGGCTCATAGCTCTGCGATCGTTTGGACTGGAACTCCTGACCAGACATCAGGATCTCTTGGTTTTAATGGTGATGATGTGGTCGCCTTAAGAAAATTTACTTCTTTGGTAGATGTTATCGGACAGATCGGTGTTCAACAGGTTTGGGGTAGTGGCGATACAACAACACAAAATCATACTTTGAGAAGAAAGTTGGAAATCACGGAAGGAGATTCTAACGGTGATGATGTTTTTGACCCTTCCATTGAATGGGATGGTTATGCTCAAGATATAGTTGATGGATTGGGCTCTCATACAATGGTTAATCCCCGGATCACAGTTACATCTCCAAATGGCGGGAATATTTGGGAAAGAGGTGAGAACCGGAATATTACCTGGACTTCGAGCGATTTTACTGAAAACGTAAAGATCGAACTTTATAAAAATTCAACGAGTGCTTATACTGAATTGATAAATTCTACCAATAATGACGGTCTCTGGCAATGGAATATTCCACCCGAACAAGCGATTGCGTCTGATTATAAGATTAGAATTTCCGATGCAGGCGATGGAGTTCCAAACGATGAAAGCGATAGTTTGTTTTCTATCTCGGGAATTTATAGAATTTATGAAATTCAGACTACTGCCGACAGCCTGGAAGGTCCTTCACCATACCTGGGTGAAAATGTTAAAATTTCGGGAATTGTTACAGCAGTTACTTCAAACGGATATTATCTGCAGGATGCTGCTGGTGCCTGGAATGGAATTTATATTTATGATAATAATCACTTTCCGGGTAGAGGTGACAGTTTAATAATAACCGGACTTGTGGATGAATATTACAGCTTAACCGAGTTAAAGGATTTAACTGAATATTCGCTGGAATCTTCGAACAATGTTCTGCCGGATTCAATTCTAATTTCAACAGGAAATATTGCACAGGAAAAGTATGAAGGCGTTTTTGTTTATGTAATAAATGCAGAATGTATAAATGATGATCTTGGTTATGCGGAATGGCTGGTAAATGATAGTTCCGGAGATGTAAGGATAGATGATCAGATGTATTTATATTCTCCTTCCGTGGGTGTTTTATACAATATTACCGGTGTGGTCAATTATAGCTTTAACGATTTTAAGATCGAACCGAGAGATGCAGGTGATATAAGTTTATTTACACCGGATGCTCCCGTAAATATCAATGTTGAGGTCATTGCCGATGGAGACAGTATAAAGATTTCCTGGGACAATGAAGGATACGAATACAAAATATACAGTTGCGATGATCCATACGGTACTTTTGATACGCTTGAGACCACCGTTACAAATACCGTACAGGCAATCCTGCCAGCACCTGTTGATATAAAGAAATTTTATCGTGTAACAGCAGAATAAGGAAACCTTGAAAATGGTTTACCTTCAGAGGAATTCTTTCAATTAGACCTTTTCAATGGTTGAATATAAAAGCGATCTGTAGAATTAACCGTTGAAAAAGTTCAGCAAGAAGATAAGACTTTTAAACTTTTTCAAGGTTTTACTGTCATTCTCGTGCAAACGGGAATCTATCATCAACCCTGAAAGAATTAATTGTAAGTTGTTGATGAAAGAAACCCTTTCAAGATTTTACTGTCATTCTCGTGCAAACGGGAATCTATCATCAACCCTGAAAGAGTTAATTGTAAGTTATTGATGAAAGAAACTTTTTCAGGGTTTGGATTTGAACTCCGCCAGTTGCTGCATACCGAACGGTTGTTGAAAAAAAGGGTTGAGCGTAAGTTCAGCCTTTTTTTAGTATGCGAAGATTATAATTGAAACACCTTCCGAAGCTTTTCTAAAAATTTTTTCTGATGAAAGAAGATTCGGAAGGTTGAACAAATAATGAGTTTAAATATTTTGGGCTAGAACTTTCCGAAGCTTAACAAGGAGATTTCGTTTGTGGAAGCTTCGTAAAGTGTTCAAATTTATAAAAGGGTTCTGCATAATTGTGCAAAATTTCAGAAACCATTA
>JAUVLE010000031.1 GCA_030595905.1 Candidatus Cloacimonadota bacterium
AGCCCTGTGGAAGCTAAGAAAGAGTGTAAAGCTACATAGTAGCGACATATAAAAATATTCCGCACCTACGGAGCTTTCTATTCAACCCCTTCAGGGTTGGTTGGTTTTTTCTTTATTTACCGCCGGTTTCACCGGCGGCTATTCTATGAAACCCTTTCAGGGTAAAGGGAAATCAAATAGATGTTAACAAAAAAGCCCCGAAAATCGAGGCTTTCTATCTGGCTTGACAGGGCATAGTCCCGAATCATTCGGGACGAAGACTGGTGGGCCCAAGAGGAATCGAACCTCTGACCGTCCGGTTATGAGCCGGAAGCTCTACCAACTGAGCTATAGGCCCCTGAAAAACTATATTCACTTCATATTTTTTTTTAGGGTATCAATCGAACCTTTGTCCGGCAGCTGCCGGATATGAGCCGGAAGCTCTACCAACTGAGCTATAGGCCCCTGAATTAAATTCGATTTGTAAAAACTATTTACGTGCATCTGGTGTCAAGAATTTCCTGACTCTTGTTACAAAATTTATTTAACGTTAAAGTTCTCAATAAATTTCATCAGAATATTACTTCTCGTCGGATGTCTTAATTTCCGTAGCGCTTTATCTTCGATCTGACGTATCCTTTCTCGCGTTACACTAAAGATATTGCCTACTTCTTCCAAAGTTCTGTGATAACCATCATCGATACCGAAACGAAGCCTGATAACTCTTTCTTCCCTTGGAGTAAGTGTACGCAGAATATCATCGACCTGCTTTTTCAGAAGTGTTCGTTCTGCCATTCTTTCCGGTGAGATCGTTCCCTTATCTTCTATAAAATCCCCGAGAAGGCTGTCTTCATCTTCATGTCCAATAGGTTTATCCAGCGAAACCGGTTCTTTTGTGATGGCAAGAATACTTTTGATCTTTTCAACCGGAAGGTCGAGTTTGACAGCGATTTCTTCCGGATACGGTTCACGACCAAGCTCCTGAAGAAGCTTCCTGCTTACTCTTTTCACTTTGTTAATAGATTCGATCATATGCACGGGAATGCGGATAGTTCTCGCCTGGTCTGCAATAGCTCTGGTAATAGCCTGGCGAATCCACCAGGTGGCATAAGTGCTGAATTTGAATCCTTTCCGATAATCATATTTTTCCACAGCCCGCATAAGACCTGTGTTTCCTTCCTGGATAAGGTCCAGAAAATCAAGACCGCGATTATTATACTTCTTGGCAATACTGACAACAAGCCGAACATTTGCTTCGATCATTTCATTCTTTGAACGTTCTTTCATTTTTTCGCCACGTTCAACTTCTGCCAGCAGATCTACCATTTCACTTGCGGTCATCATTGTTTCAAGTTCTACACGACGGATCTTCCTCCTGGCATTTTTTATCTTTCTTAACGTTTCGATAAAGACATCAGGCTCAATCTTTGTTTCTTCATAAACCGCCTTATGGTCTTCTTCAGATTTATTTGCTTTCCTGCCGTATGTACAAATTTCATCGATCGAAAATTTTCTTATTTTAGAAAGATGCTTGATTGTTTCCTGACTGTCTCTGATCCTGTCAACAAGGCTTCTTATCCTGTAAACCATTCTTTTCAGGAGTTTCTCATTATATGTTAATGAATCGAATATCCCCATGATCTTTATTCGTTTTTTCTCGATTGCTTCATGGTCGAGGATATGTCCGGTCTCATCAAATTCACTGTTATCGAGTTGTTCGCCTATATCCTCAAATATGCTGTCGGTTCCTTTTATCACCTGTTCAAATTTATTTATCAGGGTTGCTTCCTGAGATTTATCCATCCAGGTTCCATATTCAATTTTAAATATCTGATCTACCTTAACTCTTTTTTCTCTGAATCTATGAAGGAAATTATCCATTTCTCTCAAGGTGCTTCCACTTATAAAAATATATTTATTAATGTATTTCTGACCGCTTTCGATCTTCTTAGCAATCCGAACTTCTCCTTCCCTGTCCAAAAGAGGAACTCTGCCCATCTCACCGAGATACATTCTTACAGGATCATCATAATAGCGTTTGTTCTGGAATTTCTTTGTTACTTTAGATTTTTTTAGCGAAACTTTTTTCTTAGTTATGCGTTTTTGTGTTTCATCAATAAGTTCAATACCCTGTTCAACCAGGTCTGTAATTACATCATCGATCTTATCGAGGAAGATCGGATTATTTGGTAGAATATTATTGATCTGTTTAAAAGTTAACAGGTTGTTATTTTTCTTCGCAGTATCGATCATTTTCTTTATACATTCATTATAACTGAGCATTAATACTCCTTAATACAAGGTTTTTCTCACAACCTTTTTATTTATTTTCAGAATTTTGTTTTTTAATTCTTTCTTTCTGGAAAATAGTTCCATATTTTTAGAATCGTTTTCGATCAATTCATTTATCTGGATTAATTCTTTTTGCAATTTTCTTAACTTTAAATTGTTTATGGCATCCTCAATGGAAATTTCTGGAGGGTCTTCTATCATTAATTCGGCAATAGTGTTCTGAATCATTTTATCATCTACTTTTTCCAGAAGACCTGAAGCTTGACCCATTCCTTCAAAACACTCCAATATTAAACTATAAATATTCTTATATATTTCTGTAAAAAAGTAACTCGAATCTATCTCCTGTGCAACTTTTTTATATTTCAATTTGTCATTCAAGATTATAGTAAGAATATCCTTCTCTTCGCTTACTTTTACTAAAGTTGCATTATCAGTGATTCCATCTCTTCTCGGTCTCTTCTTCCTGATTTTAGAAATAATTGCATGCTCGGAAACTTTAAATATTTCCGATATTTCTTTTACCATAAGTTCACGTGAAATTTCATCCTCTATTTCATTCAAAGTTTCGATCAGTTCATTTAATTTAGCCTTCTTATCGAGTCCTAAAATTTCATCTTCCAATAAAAAGAGAGGAAGCGGTTTTGCATCTGAAATAATCTTCTGTAACAATTCCCTGCTGTTTTTAAGGAGGAAACTATCGGGATCGTCTGTTTCGGGAAGGGTTGCGATCTTTGCACTATATCCTTTTTTTATGATGTTGGAAGCTGCACGAACAGCCGCTTTCCTGCCGGCTTTATCTCCATCATAGATCATATAAAAATTATTAGTGTACCTGCCAAGAAGAGAGACCTGAGAATCGGTTAAAGAAGTTCCAAGGGAAGCTACGGAATTAGTGAAATCATTTTCAAATAACCGCAGAAAATCCGTATATCCTTCGCAGACAATTACGAAATCTTTCTTAGAAATTTCATAACGGGTTACAAAAAGCCCATAAAGTTCATTACCTTTTGTATAAATATCTGTTGTGGGAGAGTTCACATATTTTCCACCTGTCTGATCTTCACGAAGAACCCTTCCTCCAAAAGCAATCACTTTCCCGTTATGGTCATGTATCGGGAACATCAGCCGCTCTTTGAAAAGGTCGTTGTTTTTAGCTGTGAATAAACCTGTATTCTTCAGGATCTGTTCATTGATACTATTTTTCAGCAGATAATTTTTTAATCCTCCAAAGCTGTCCAGAGCATAACCTATCTGAAATTTCTTAATAGTCGCATCAGATATTTTTCGTTCCTTGAGGTATTTTTTTGCAAATGTTCCATGCTGCTGCAGATTCTCCTGGTAGTAATTTACAGCTATCGAATATATTTTATAGATCAAATCCCGTTTTGTCTGTTTCTGTTTATTCACTTTTGTCTGCTGAATGGTCAAACCTGCCCTGGAAGCTAATTTTTTCAAAGCTTCAAAGAACGATATTTTTTCATAATCACGTACGAAAGTGATCACATTCCCCGCTTTTCCACAGCCAAAACATTTGAATATCTGTTTTTTCTCGCTGACAACGAATGAAGCAGTTTTCTCGTCGTGGAAAGGACATCGTGCTTTGTAGTTACTTCCTGCTTTTTTTAACGGGAAATAACTGCCAATCACATCGACGATATTATTTCGTTCCAATACTTCATCAATTTGATTCTGTTCCATTTATATCCATCCGGTTAAACTGCTTGATTTAAAACTGGATATCAGCTTTCCAATTTCACTACAGTTACTCCATCACCTCCTGCTTCCGGTGGAGGAGAATAAAATTCCACAGCTTTTTTATTTGTTCCTAAATACTTCCTGATCTTACTGCGTAAAGCTCCGGTTCCTTTACCATGAACAATACGCACACTTTGAAGTCCATTCATAACAGCATTATCTAAGAAAGTTTCGATCTCCGGAAGAGCTTCATCAAAACGATAACCAAGTATCTTCAGTTCCATTTTTATTTCTTTTCCCGGAAGAAAACTTTTAGCTAATGAGTAACTACCTGCTTTTTTCTCTTTGTTCACTTTAAAAATATTTTCTTTTGAAGTGGTGAAAAATATCCCGTTCAGATCGATCTTTATAGAACTCCCTGAAATATCGACGATTTCACCTTCTGCTTCGATTTCTTTTATCCAGACTAACTGACCGACTTTAGGATTTTTTACAGGTTCTCTTTTTTCAGGAGTTAATTTTTCCTCTGCAATTCCAAATTCTCTATTCATCTCTATGATCTTTCTCAGTGATCTTTCCAGTAATTCCTTCTTTCTTTTTTTATCTGTTTTTTTTATATTATTAATTTCTTCAGTCAATTCTTTTTGAAGTGTTGTAAGAAAATCACGAGCATCTCTTACAGATTTCCTTTTTATTTCTTTTGTTTCTTTCTCCAGGTTTTCAATTTTATTCTGATGTTCAGATATTTTTTTGTTAAGTAATGCTGTTTTAAGTTGATATTGATAATTCTGACGTGAAAGTTCCATTTTTTCTTCAGCCATTTTTTTCAGGAGATCGGTTAGTTCCACGTTCTGATTCCCGGTAAGGTCTTTTGCTCTTTCGATAAGATTCTTGCCCAGTCCAAGTTGAGAAGCAACCTCGATAGCAAAACTGTTTCCCGGAAGACCTAACTTAAATCTGTATGTTGGAATATGTTTTTCGGGATCGAACTGCATGGCAGCATTCATGCAACCTTCGTGCTGTTCGGCAAAGATCTTTAGTGCAGTGTAATGAGTGGTAATAATTCCGAGTACATTATTTTGGTTAAGTCTTTCCAAAATCGCTTGAGCAAGAGCGGAACCTTGTTCGGGATCGGTTGCAGCACCTATTTCATCGATAAGTACAAGAGAATTAGAATCTCCCGTTCCAACCATTTCTTTTATATTGGAAATATGAGAAGAAAAAGTGCTCAAAGAATTTTCCAGTGACTGATCATCGCCGATATCTGCAAAAACATTTTTAAATATTCCTATGGAACTATTCGGGTCTGCAGAAATGGGCAAACCGGAAAGAGTCATCAAAGTAAGCAAACCAACTGTTTTCAAGGTAACTGTTTTTCCGCCGGTATTGGGCCCGGAAATCAAAAGCAATTTAAACTCTTTACCCAGTTCAAGATCAAAAGGAATAACATCCTCAATATCTTTCATCTTCTCGATGAGAAGCGGGTGCCTGGCATTTATCAGATTCAGGTGTGGTCTGTTTATTATCTCGGGTCTTTCTGCTTTTATCCTATTGGAAAATCGTGCAGAAGCAAAATAGAAATCCAGTTCTTTTATTATTTTCGTATTTGTTAAGATTTCATTTTTAGCGTTTTGAATATTATGCGTGTATTCCTCAAATATCCTGAATATTTCCTGTTTTTCTTCACTCCCAAGAAGTTCAAGATCATTGTTCAAACTTACGATCTCCTGCGGTTCAATGAAGATCGAAGACCTGCTGGAAGACCTGCCGTGAACGATCCCGTTAACAAAAGATACAGCTCCCTCTTTAATTGGAATAACGAACCTGCCGTCACGCTGAGTGATAACTTTATCGTGAATGTAATTTTGTGATGAAAATTCTTCCATTTTATTATTTAAAGAAGAAACTAAATGTACCCGCATTTGTTTTTTTCTTTTTCGGATCGAAGCAAGTTGGGATGATGCTGTATCCTTTACTTCTCCTTCCGGCTCAAAGATTTCCCAAAAACGTTTTTCAAGATCAGGAAGCTTAATGATCTTTTTCTGAATATTCGAGTATTTTGGAAATTCTTCTTTTTCTACTTCATTACAGAGAATAGCATTTGCCGCAGAAATATTGAAATAGATTTTCCTGAATTCTTCAAAATTATAGACTTGATGTTTAAATTCTAATATAATTTTTGTTATATTTGAAATATTTTCAAAATTGATTGAAAAACCATTTTTCAGAAGATTTTGAAGTTCGTTAGTAAGATCGAGTTTATAATTTATTTTTACGATATCGTCGAGTGGAGTCAAAGAAATTGCTATTTCCTTTCCCAATTCCGAATGACACTCTGCCGATATAATATTTTTTATCTTATTGTATTCGAGATACTTGAATGAATTCATTGATTTAATATTTTTTCTTTGTATTTTTCTTCTATCATATCTGTTTGTTCATCTATTTTTTCCATTTGCTTTTCGATTGGATTTACCAGATCTTTGAATTGCGGATATCTTGTTTCCAGTTTATCGGAAATGATCCTGATCTTCGTTATAATTATAGAGCGGGAAGTAAACTTTCGGATGCTGTCTTCAAACGGTGAGATATCCAGGATGATCAATATCAACGCAATAATAAGAATGCCGTTAAAAAGACCGAAGAATAAACCCAAAAGCTTATCAAGCCATTTCAGATTCAAAAAATTTATTATCGTATGCAGAATCATCACAACGACCTTTGAAACAATTATTATGAATAAAGCAATGATAATGTATGATGAAATAACAGCTAATATCTCACTAAATCCAAATTTGAAAATAAGATAATCTCTAACAAGATAGCCGGATTTTGCAGCAAGAACTACAATTACGATCAAACCAAGAAGATGAATAACACTTTTTGTAAATCCTTTCCTGAAACCCTTGAAAAGAAATATGATGAGAAATACACCTAAAATAATATCCAGTATATCCATTTTTATCCTCTTATATTTTTCAGATACATCCCTGTTTTTATAGAAAAAAGGGGAGATAACCTCTCCCCACAAAATTAATATCTAAACAACACTAATTACTGTAATTTGTTTCTTACGATACTGCTCAGGAGTTTCCCATCTGCCCTGTTTCCAAGTTTTTCTTTCAGAGCTTTCATAACAAGACCCATATCTTTCATAGATCCTGCTTTCAATTCGGAAATCACTGCATCCACTTCGGTTTCACATTCAGATTCCGATAGAGGTGCAGGCAGATAGGTTTGAATTATTTCAATCTCGTTCTTCTCGATCTCGGCAAGTTCGGGACGGTTTCCCTGAACATAAAGCTCGAGAGCCTGTTCCCTGCTTTTGACCTGCCCTATTATTACCGAGATGATCTCATCCTCGCTTAGTTTGTCATTCAGTTCTATCTCCCTGTATTTGATAGCTGTTTTCATAGAACGAAGAACTGTCAGACGAGTTTTTTCTTTGTTGCGAAGAGCTTGAATAATATCTTTTTCGATCTTTTCAATCATAATTAAAACGATTTGTTATATCGCCTCATCTTTCTCTGCAGTTTCAGTGCTTTTCTGCGAGATTCCTTCGCTTTTCTTCTGCGGGCAACTGTTGGCTTCTCAAAGTAATTATTCTTTTTAATATCGGAAAGAAGCCCTGCTCGTTCACATGATTTTTTAAATTTTCTCAGAGTGATCTGGAAAGCTTCGCCTTCTCTTGCAAATACTTTCGGCATTTATACTCACCCCCTTTATTTTAAGTAACAATCAAAAGTTAAAAATCGAAGTTTATTGTCAAGTGCGAAAAAACCTTGAATGATTTATATTTATAAAGTCATTTTATTATTAGAAATACCTTGATTATTTTATTCTGAGATTTATGAGATTTGTAATCAAATTTATTATAAAAAACAAAAAAAACTTGTATAAAAAATGAGCTTTTAAGTTATTGCACACAGAAAAAAATAAGAGAAATAACTGGAGGATATAAATGCTTGAAGGATTACGAAAACATGCATCGTGGTTAATAATAGTTATTGCCACTGTATTTATTTTATCGATGGCTATAGGCGGGATAACCAGTATCTTTATTAAAAAACCCGTTGTGGGAATAATTGCAGGACAAAAAATCGATCCAAATGAATATAGGGAACTATTGAAGGATGCTTATGCAAATTATGCTCAGCAGAATCCCGAAAACGAATTTGATGACAAAATTGCCAAACAACTGAACGACCAGACCTGGAATCAATTGATCCAACAGATAATTCTGGATAAAGAAGTAAAGAGACTTCATATAAAAGTAAAAAACGAAGATGTTCTGGCACAATTAAAAAACCCGCCGGAAGATATTACTTCCATTCCACAGCTTCAAACCGATGGTAAATTTGATTATGAGAAATATGAAGAAATAATCATGGAAAATCCTGAATTTGCTAATTATATGGAAACCAGGATTCGGGCAAATCTTCCTTATGAAAAATTATATGATCACATAAAATCTGAAGCAGAAATTACAGAAGAAGAAGTCCGGCAACAGTATATCGATGACAATGATAAAGCTGATGCAAAGATCATTTTCTTTAATCCCAACACAATAAAGGAAATCGAAGTTACAGAAGAAAATATCCAGGAATATTACGAAGAACACAAAGAGAACTATAAAAAACCCCCGGCACGAAAATATAAATATGTAATGATAAAACTGGAAGCAAGTGAAGCAGATAAACATATTACACAGGCAAAAGCAGACTCAATCTACCAGCTTGTTATTGGTGGAGAAGATTTTGCAGAAATGGCAAAACAATACTCTCAATGCACGTCGGCTCCAAAAGGCGGCGATCTGGGATATTTTGGAAAAGGGAGAATGGTACCGGAATTTGAAGAAGCTGCATTTAATATGAAAACAGGTGAAATAAGCAAACCTGTGCTTACCCAATTTGGCTGGCACATTATCAAAGTAACAGGAAAGAAAAAAAATGATGCCGGCGAAAACGAAGTTCAGGCAAGTCATATCCTCTTAAAAAATGAAGCTTCCGAAGAAACAAAACAGAACATGGAGACTATTGCCAACGATCTGTTCGAGAAAGCAGAAGATGAAGATCTGGAAAAAGCCGGTGAAGCTCTTGCACATAAAGTAGAGGAATCTCGAGAATTCTATGAAGATACACCATATATTTCCGGTATCGGGCAAGAAGAAGAAATGGTGAAATTTGCTTTCTCTAAAAAAGTGGGAACAGTTCATGAACCTATAAGAAGAGATAATGGTGATTATTTCGTTGCAGAAATATCCTATAAGGTTGGAGAGCATTACCAGGATATTAGTGAATTGGAAAATGCTATAAAACGAGATATAGAAAAAGAGAAGAAAGTAGAAAAGATCATAGTTCAGGCAGAAGAATTCATTAAAGCAAATAAACCGGAAGGTTACATCAAAGCTGCAGAAAAAGCAGAATGGAAAATAATTGACATTAAAGACCTGACTATCAGTAAATCCATCCCCGGCATTCGAAAAGACGAAAACATAAACAAAGCTATCCTGAGTCTCGAAGCCGAGCAGTACTCCGAATTGATTACAAATGAAAACGGTGCTTACATCGCATACATCAGTAAACGAATGTTACCGGATATGGAAAAATTTGAAGCCGATAAAGAAAAACTGATATCTGATGCCCAGTCGAAAGCAGAGACTGAACATCTGAACGAATGGTATAAAGAATTGGAAGAAAATGCCAATATCGTTGATAATAGAAGTGAATTTTTTGACTAATCTCGATTTGTATTTAAATGACAGGGCGATTTCAACATCGCCCTTTTTTATTGTTTAATATTCATATTCCTTATTCTGTCATACTCGACTCGAATCGGGTATCCATTTCAAATTATAGATTCATCAAACCCCATCCCCACAATGAAATAATAAAAAAGATATTTCACGTGGTAAACCAGCCCTTCCCCTTTGTTAAAGAGGAAGGAAAAAAAGGGGACATTTGTCACTATTTCAAAAGAAGCATTTTACGAGACAGTTCTTGTTTACCTGTTTTCAGTTTGTAGAAATAAACTCCACTGGAAACCGGTTTTCCATTATCATCTCTGCCATTCCAGATCATTTCGCTTCTGCCGGGACTCATGTAACAATCCAGCAGGGTTTTTACTTTTTGTCCTTTGATGTTATAGATATCCAGTTTTACATTACTCGATTCAGGGAGATTGAATACAATATTGGTATCGGGGTTGAAGGGGTTGGGATAGTTGGTTAACCGGTAATCAGTCACCGGTAACTGGTCATTGGTAATTCCTACAGGTGGAGCACCAAATTCATAACAACCCATATCGATAATGGCTGTTCCGTTATTATCTCCATCCCAGACGCGATAATTATGCAGCAAATCCCACGGTGGCAAGAAAAGACCTGTTGTATCCGGTGTACCTGTATCTATGCAGGGAGAACCTTCTAGAAGTGCAAACGGATATGTTCCCAGGCTGTCAAACAGCGGATATTCCTCGATATTTCCTTCTCCCCAATTGATTATGTTTACATTATTCTGGTTGTAAATGCTATCTATTCCATTTTTTATATTACAATAATCTACGTTCAATTCATAACTCTCACCACTCACAGAAGTCCAATCAGCCATATAAATTTCGTAGTTTGTATTATTATACATAATTGTGTTATTTAATGTAATATCCCCAAAGCCTTTTATTGTTGAGTTTGAAGATGTATTATTGGTAAATGTGCAATTATTAAACTCTGTTATTCCCTGGCAGAAAACATCCATAAAAGTATCATAATTTGTACTATTATCAGAAAAAAGACAATTATTAAACCTTATGGTTGATTCTTCACCCCAACCACTTCTATTTCGTATTATTCGGGCATAATTGCTTGTGGTGCTATTATTCGAAAACACACAATTTTCAACAATAAATTCTTCATCATCATGGGCATCTAATTGTAAAACAGTTTCATATCCAATTGTAGTATAATTTAATGTATTATTTTCAATTATACAGTTTTTTATAATTCCACTATTTTCTTCTAAACTGAGAGCAGCGTTGCGGTCAGCAGTATTATTAGAAATAATTAGATTATCAAATATATTATAAATGTGTTCTGTTAAAATTATGCGGTTTATATTTGCATTATTTTGAATTTTAATGTTTGAGAGCTTCACAATATCCATATCAATAAAACCAATTACTGAAGATGTGTAGTTTTCAGAACAATTCCGAATTGAAAAATTTGAAATTCCAACTAATCCATTTAAGAAAAATCCCATTAATGCAGTTGTAAAATAATCGTTAAACAAAATAGTATTATCCATATCTTCACCAATAACCGAAACATATTCCTTACAGCCAATGGGATAGATCTGCTGATTTGCAGCCCATGAATATGTACCCGCAGCTACATGTACTGTACGGGGATTTTGTTCATCAGCCTGGATCTTGCGAACTGCCCAAGAGATATTTCTTAGTGATTCATCTGGTGAAAGACCGGAATTAGTATCATCCCCATTAACAGCTACATAAAGATCATTTGGTTCCAATTCCATCCAGCTATTTTGAATATCGAAGCTAAGAGTTGAACCATCTAAGTATTCAGCAAAATACCGACTCGGTTCAAATACACTAAATGTGTCTACAACAATGTTGATGTGCCCAGTATCCTCTGTATAAACATCTGCACCTTTACCTGCATTATTATTATAAATATTACAACAATTAGAATTATCGAAATTAATTATACTGTCATCTACTATATAAAGACCTCCACCCAATCCAGCAGCATTTTCAAATATATATAAACCAGAGACATGCAGAAAGCCGTGTCTCGCATAAAGTCCTGCTCCAAGTTCTGCAATATTATTTTTTACTATGCAATTTGTAATGTAAGCAGTACTATAATCATGAACCAGTATCCCTCCACCATCCCTCGACCAAAATTGAGTACCATAACCATTTTGAATAGTTAAACCTTGAACATGAGCATCTGTTTCTCCATTGTGAATACGGATACAACTTTCCTGCCTTTGTCCATCTATGATAGTCGAATCAATATACACTTCTTCTCCTGTAATAAGTTCCAAACTGGCAAGAGTAATGTTCTTACCGTTCATATCCAGATTTTCGAAATATGTGCCGGGATAAACGAGAACAGTGTCGGTATCTGATGATGCATCGATGCCTTCCTGGATGATGGTGAAGTTGCCGGTGCCGTCTTGTTTGATGTGCCAGGTTATGGAATGCAACCACGAACTTGTGCGCCAGATCGGCGCATTAACACTAATTAGCACGAATAATAGGATAACAATTTTTATTCTCATTCTATCTCCAACTTTCTGTAATTCCTGTGAACCGTGTCCGGCTTTTTTTTAATAGTTTCTGCTATTTGACGGAAACGGGAATCTGATATTTTATAGATTCCCAATCGAGGTTGGGAATGACAATTCTTAAAGAACAAATGCAGGTGACAATTTCCATTGTCACCTGCGGATTCTCATTTATTTCAAAAGCAGCATCTTTTTATTGATCGTTTTACCACAAGCATTAATTTGATAGTAATAGATACCACTGGCAACCGATCTTCCCGTATTGTCTTTGCCATTCCAAACAACTTCATAATATCCTTCCGG
Source organism: Candidatus Cloacimonadota bacterium (assembly GCA_030595905.1). GTDB lineage: Bacteria > Cloacimonadota > Cloacimonadia > Cloacimonadales > TCS61 > JACNIV01. The sequence goes on from JAUVLE010000031.1 coordinate 12,579, forward strand.
TTGAGAGCCATCGATCAATTTTTTAACAAGTTGACCTTTCACATTGTAGATTTTCAGGCTTACCTTGCCTTCCTGCGGCAGGCTGTAAGATATAGTTGTGGCGGGATTAAAAGGATTGGGGTAATTACTCAAACTCACCTTTTCCGGCGCAGGAACTATGTTTGATTCTTCACGAAGAGAAATAAACCAGGCATCTGCATAACTTTTTGTGGAAATCTGTGTCATAACTACATCGGGATCGGAAAAATTTACACAACGATAGGAAGAAAGCTTCTTGTTCTCGCTCCTGCCGCCATAATAAAGTTCGAGTTCGATATTGCCCGGAGGAACTGAAGTTGTGTATGCCCTGATCTGGACAAGTGTATCTTCTACAACTGTAGCGCCAATACACTCTCCATTTACAATTGCTCCAATTTCCAGAGGTGGATCTTCTGGATCTACTTCTATAAAAATAGAAACATAATCAGCCTGCTGGGTATAATTAAAATTTATAGACTCGGTAAAACTAACTCTCGGATCTTCCGGAGTGCTGTTATCCCATCGGAAATTACTTATTGTAGTGTTGCATCTTACGATAACCATATCACCATAGGATAAAGTAGGTGAATAACCATGTTCTACCCTACAGAACCACGTATCTCCGAATTTAAATGCCGACCAATGTTGTGCTGTGATACCTGTGATATTATCACCATCCCAATATTGACTGAATGCGTCTTCCACACTTTGCGTTTCTTCTAACCAGTAACCTATCCAGTTTTCCGCAGGGTTCCCCTCTAAGGTGATAGTTGTGTTATCCGGTTCTTTAAAGCCGGTTACTTCCAGAGTAGCTACCTGGTTCATATGGAATTTGAAACCCTCCATACGAGAAAACTGTTCATAATCATGAAGCCAAGAATAACCATTCCATTCAATAATATAATCTTGTGCTTCAACTATATCAAGAATTGTGGGATCGAGAATGTCATCCAGTACATTCTCAGCTACATCTGCATTATCCCAAACGGTATCGAGTGCCGGGAAGCTGAGCCATTTCCAGCCATCGTCTTCTTCCGGGGAAGGGAGTTCGATGGTATCTACCTTATGCACAGTAGCCCTCTTTGCACCTACGTCTGCCCTGGTTCCGTCGGGATCAAGTGGTGAGGAGGGATTGCCTCCGTCTATACAAGGAGAACGCCCATCTATATTCCAAATAGGTTTATAAGTCAACATGTCAATTTGTGGGTCAGAAAAAAAACTTCCCGGGTGCGGCATCCAAGGAGAATAGTTATATTCTGTGTTTTCATAAAAATTGCAGTAACTTGCTCCTATATTCGTTTGATTAAATGTTAAGTAAATACCATTTCTATTATATGAAAAAATACTATTTCTCAATGTAATTTCACTACAACCACTATCTATCCATAGGCCACGCATTAAAGCGTTATGCATGATTGTATTATTGGTAAAATTCATATTAACACATTCGTCTAAACACACAACACCTGTCCAATATCCGCTATAAACGTGATATGTTAAAATATTATTTGTTATATCGATATTTGAACACTCACTGCAATATATTCCGGAACCAAAACTCGCTGGTGCAGCACCAGTAGTAACCGGAAGTGCATAATTTGCTTCGAATATGTTATTATTCAATATGATTTCACCATCTCCAGTACAATAAACAGCACCACCTTGTTCTGCACCACAATTGTAAAATTCATTTCCAGAGATAATTGCAGGGGATTCAGTATTATTTTCAAGATATATTCCACCACCATAACTAATACTAAGATCATGATGTGCATATCCTTCGTTATTTTGGAAAATATTATTCTCGATAGTAGCTGAACTCTTACAACTTATTCCAACTCCCAGGATATCTCCAGGATTATATGTAGTATTCTTGTGACAATCTTCGATTATATTATTCCTGATAATCGGAGAACCGTTTTCAATTTTTATTCCACAAGATGCATTTTTTATTGTAAGATTCTCGATAACATCCGCATAGTTATATCCATTTCCCCAGCCCCAACCACTAAAACCACTATCATCAAAAGTAACGAATGTAACACCACAATCAATGATACATTGCTCTGGATTATTCGATAGACCTTTAATTTTAATATGAATTTCTTCATTATTCCCAATATCATAGGGAATCCACCTAATACCACTATTCTCGCTACCAGTATAAGTCCCTGGATGCACATTAACTGTACCTCCTCCATGATCCTCTAAATAATATACAGCATCCTCGATGTTGTGAAAAGCCTGGGGATTTTGCTGATCTGTAGAGACATAAACGAAATTATTAGTTATAGGATATAAAGTAACATCAGTAAGTGACAAGTAGTTTGAACCATTTTAAGCATTTATCAATACATTATAAATTGGAACATCATAGTAACCATCATGAGAATATGTAAGATCGTACATTCCTAATTCTCCATAATGAAAAGTTTTTTCGAAATAACCCTCTCCATTACAATTAGCAAATTTATCTGTACCACTGCCTTGAGGATCAAATCTTATTAACACACTAGGAGCATTTCCAATATCTGAATGTGTAACATAACCTGATACTATCACGGGTTCGGGTAACGGGTCAATCTGATTGGTTTCAACTGCAAACCAATACATCAGACCAGCAGTAACTCTAATAGCGTAAGGTATAAGAACATCATACATAAGTTTACAATTGGTTTCATTTATTTCACTTGTAAGTATTGGAACTCCTAAAGTAGAAATAACAGATGATAAACCGGGAAAGGAAGAATCGTAATTATCATCCCCATTCACTTTTCCATCTGCATAATGATCGGTCATTTGGTTCAAAAAGTACATAAGGAAATATAAAGGATCATCATGAACATAAGGATCAATAAAACCACCAAATTCATTATAAACTTCACTCGCTGTCCAGGCATGGTAGTTCTCTAAATAATCCAATTCATGTTCTTCAAAATAATCTTCATGTTGAGCAATAACAATTGGTATACCAAATATCGTTGTCTCTATATTACCTGCGTGAGCTGTACAATGCACATGTGCAGGTACAGACATATCTTGTAAGAGATGACACATACGACCTAAACGATTATAGGCATATTGTTTCCCACTATTTTGAAGAGAAACTGTATAGTATATTGGGTCATTAATCCATCCTTCGATTAAATCTAAATAACGAACTAATACTAATTCACCATTCCCATTATAAGTATCAACAATACCAGGAATATCCCAATCATAAACTGTAGCCAGTATAGGCGGATAAGTTCCGCTTAAATACGCACCATCAGGATACATATGTCTTTGATCATAGCTTCCATTGAAATATTTTCTTATCTTTTTTATTGAATTCTCTGAAATCGTAAATTCCCAAGTATATTGTCCCAAATCTCCAGATACAGTATCGGTTAAATATGTTGAAGTTTCTTCTCCATTATCAGCATCCCAAAAATGAGATATCGTTGTATGAGCTTTTCGATTCTTTTCATGAGTCCCTAAAAAGAAATCTTCTACCCAAGGCGGGAGATTATTATAATTGGGACTGTCAAAACAGCCATAATGATAAACAATATCATATCGATCTTCCATCCAAGCTCCAGAAACTAAATACTCATATCCTATTGAAACATTCGGATTATCAGGATTATATGTTTGATCATATCCAACAAATGCTTCCATTTCATCTAAACCTGTAAAACCCCAAGGAAATGACATCTTTAATAAGTCAAAAGCTTCTCTAGTGATATATTGATGCATTTCCTTTTCATGTGCAAATACACTAACATTAATCAGTGTTAATGTTAAAGTGATAATTATTATTTTCTTCATAATAGTTCTCCTTTAAAAACTAATTGAAATATTCAGATTTGAGAATGTTTTCTTAATACCCAAATCTAAATAAATTAATATCCGGCTGCTTTGTGACAGCCAAAAACTGTAACCACACCCTATCGTTAAATTGGGATGTATTCCATCGAATTCCTTCTTATCATAATCGCCTTCATTAGGACCACCTGGATTACCGAAAATTGGGTTTTGATATTCTTTCCCTTTAGTATAATCTAAACCTGCCATGAAAAGAGTGAAAAAACCTTTCCGGTATTCATTTCTATAAGAATTTATCTGACCATAAATACCAGTTACAAAGTAATCAGAATTCTGAAGGTAATGGAAATTTGCAGATATCTCTTTTGTTTTTTTCTCAAGATATTCGAGACCACCAATTCCAACTGAAACACCACTTGCATATCCTAGAGATAAATTTACATTATATGTTTTCGTTTTTGTATTATCTGGAACTTCAATACTTAGTATTCGAATCGTCATTAACAGGTATATAATTAAAATAACATATTTTTTCACCTATCTCTCCTCCTTAGTGTTGCAAATCAAATATTGCCTTATATCACACAAACTTATTTTTACAGATAATGAACAACATATCTTCCTCCTTCATTTCATATTGAAGGAAGAGAGCGTCAAACTATTTCCCAAAAAACTTTGACATTACAATGATGAAATTTCTTTATATCTTCGGGAAGAGTGCTGTGGAGAATATTTTGCAATGCGTGCAGCCTTGCGGTATCGAAACACTCTCTTCCTTTTTATAATTTAATTATCTCAAGGTAAATTTAGCTATTCATATTTTTTATGTTGAATCGATTACTGATATTTACAATTCCAGAAAAAAAAAAAAATGAATTTACTGTCAATTATTTTGTTTCTTTTTTTCTAATTTGTTTTTCTTTATAGATTCCCACTTTTGTGGGAATGACACACTGCTGGTTCAATTAGCATAATTGAACCAGCAATTTTAATATTCACATTCCTTATTCTGTCATACCCGACTACGATCGGGTATCCATTTCAAATCATGGATTCCCGTTTGCACGAGAATGACAACTAATTATTCAAATATTGCGTTTACAAATTCTTGAATATCAAAATCCCGCAGGTCTTCGTTGGTTTCACCCACCCCGATAAGTTTAACCGGAATATTCAATTGGTGTTTGATACCGATAATAATGCCGCCTTTGGCAGTGCCATCCAGCTTGGTAAGAACCAGTCCGCTCAGGCTGGTTGCCTTATTAAATATCTCCGCCTGAGCAATCGCATTCTGCCCGGTAGTGGCATCTACCACCAATAAAGTCTCGTGAGGAGCATCTGGAACTATTTTCTTAATTGTCCGTTTGAGCTTGGAAAGTTCATTCATCAGGTTGATCTTTGTATGCTGGCGTCCGGCAGTATCGATCATAACAACATCGATCTTTTTATTTACCGCTTTCATCATGCCGTCATAAACAACCGAGGAAGGATCTGCACCTGGCTGCTGCTTCATAATCTCTGCTCCGGCTCGCTCTGCCCAGATGGTAAGTTGTTCGCTTGCAGCAGCACGGAATGTATCGGCAGCAACCATCAAAACCGTTTTGCCGCCATCGATGTACCTTTTCGCCAGTTTACCGATCGTCGTAGTTTTCCCCACACCATTCACACCGGTAAATAGAATGACAAAAGGTTATTCACAGCGGTTCAGAGGGCTGCCGAAAAAGCTTTATACTCCAACACATCCGGTTACTTCGATATTTACAGCAGGCGCAGAGAGGTTCTGGTGGCAGGGCTGAA
>JAUVLE010000070.1 GCA_030595905.1 Candidatus Cloacimonadota bacterium
GAACACGATAGTTCATAAAATTCCTCCAATTATTTTTTTTGAACAATCATTTTTATATAAAATAACACGTCAAATTCTTTTTAAAATCCTATTTTTTTCAATGTTTTTAACGCTATGAAATATATCAGAATCTGAGAGCAAAAAGGGTGACTTTAGACAGTTTAAAATCAATTGACACAAAAAACGCAAATCAAATAAATGTCCACGGAGTAAAGCATGAACATAATAAACAACAAGACCGGTTGGATAGAAGTTATTTGTGGAAGTATGTTCAGTGGAAAGACAGAGGAACTTATCAGAAGGGTACATCGAGCTGAATATGCCCGCCAGAAGATACAGGTCTTTAAACCAAAAATAGATGATCGTTATGAGAAAGATCACATTGTTTCTCATAGCAAGATGAAAACTCCTTCTTTGATCGTCGAATCTGCAAATGATATACATGAGCAGGTGAAATATGATACCGAAATTGTTGCTATAGACGAAGTTCAATTCTTCGATGATAATATAGTGGAAATATGCAATAAAATGGCTGATAATGGTAAACGTGTAATAGTTGCCGGACTGGATCAGGATTACCGGGGAAAACCTTTCGGACCAATGCCTGAACTTCTCGCTGTTGCCGAATATGTTACAAAATTGAATGCCATTTGTGTGAAATGCGGTAATCCCGCAAATCGAACCCAGCGTTTAACAAAAAACAAAGACACCATTGTTGTCGGTGCAACCGATATTTATGAAGCACGCTGCCGAAACTGTCATGAGGTTTTATCATAATGTATTCATTACGCTACCTGATAATTCAAGCCATCGATATTTATACGATAATTATCGTGATACGCGTAATTTTATCATGGATATCGATCAACCAACACAGCAGCTTCTTTAGAATTCATCTTTTCCTGATACAGATCACCGAGCCCGTACTTGGCAGAGTTCGTCATTTGTTGCATAATTTGATGCCAAATATGATGATAGATTTTTCACCATTTATTGTAATAATTCTCTTGAATATTATCAGGAATTATTTCATCGGAGTTTAGAATGCTTGAAAAAATCGCAGAAGCAACAAACTCAATAAAAGAAAAAATAGATTTCAATCCGGAGGTTGGAATAATCCTGGGAACAGGATTAAATGACATTGCCCGAATAATAGAAAATCCTGTTATAATAGACTATAAAGACATTCCCGGAATGCTTGTATCAACGGCTCCTTCTCATAAAGGAAGATTTATTGTAGGTTCTATAGAGAATAAAAAAGTTATCATTATGCAGGGTCGCCTTCATTATTATGAAGGATATTCCATGAAAGAAATAACATTCCCTGTAAGAGTGATGAAAGCACTGGAAATAAAATACCTGATAGTCACAAATGCAGCAGGCAGTTTGAACGAAGAACTTCGTCCGGGTAAGATGGTCATCATCAGCGATCATATCAACCTGATGGGAAACAACCCTCTTATCGGTGAAAATCCGGATGAACTCGGTGAACGTTTCCCAAGTATGAACGAGCCATACAGCAACAAATTGATCGAACTTGCTCAAGAGATAGCATCTGAAAATAATTTTGAATTGAAAAAAGGCATTTATGCGGGACTACCCGGTCCTAACCTTGAAACCAGATCCGAGTGTAAGATGCTTGTTTATCTGGGAGCAGACCTGGTAGGTATGTCCACCGTTCCGGAAGTTATCGTTGCTGTACACAGCGGATTAAAGGTACTGGCAATATCGGTTGTTACGAACTTGAGCAACATCTTTCACAACGAACCACACAGCCAGAATGAAATAAGAAAAAATGCTGCAATGGCAAAAGATCAACTTGAAACAATGATAATAAATTTAATTAGAAAAATATAAAAAAGGAAGTAGCTTATGGCTGCAAAAAATTTAACTTCAAAACAACTTGAAAAATATGAAAATATTTTGAAAGAAGAAAAAATGCAAACAGAGAAGATCATTAAAGGAATCGATGATATCCAAAAAAGAGGAGCCAAGAACAGAAGTGGAGACCTGTCATCTTATTCTTTACATCAGGCAGATATGGGTACAGATACAGACCAATCGGAAAAAAGAGTCTATCTACTCGAAAAAGAACTGGAAACACTTCGTAACTTGAACATCGCTTTGAAAAGAATATACGATAAAACATACGGCATTTGCGAGATCTGTGGTAAATACATCTCCGAGAACAGATTAAAGATCGTTCCCTATGCAAAATTCTGTATTGAATGTAAATCTAAAGAAGAAAAAAAGAAAAGAAGACGTTAGTGAAGAAATTTCATTATTTCTGGATACCTCTCGTTGTCATTGTATTAGACCAGATTTCCAAAATTTTGGTTAGAAATTATATTGCAGCCGGCGAGGTAATTAAGATCACCAGAAAGTTTATCTGGATAACTTGCGTCCAAAACACAGGAGCTGCTTTCAGCTTTTCATTTGGAAATGCAATTACAAATAAAATTATATTCATTTCTATTACAATAGCAGCTATAATATTAATAATATATTTCATAAAAAAATCAAACTCCAGGATGGAAATTATATCATTTGCACTGATATTAGGTGGTGCTGTTGGAAATTTGATTGACAGAATTTTGATTGGAAGTGTAACTGATTTCATCTGGTGTGATTTTCCGGATTTCATTATGAAAAGATGGCCTGTATTTAATATCGCAGATAGTTCGATCGTGGTAGCTATCTGTTTAATGATCGGATATACGTTGTTTCACAGAAAAGATCCCGTGGAGAAGAAATCAATGAAGAAATTTGATTTAAATGATTGAAAAATAAAGAGTGAGTGACATTAGTTGTTGACGTCATTCATAGGAGGATAAATGAAGAAAAAAAAATATGCAATTATCCTGTTTTTAATATTCCTTTCATCTATTGCTTTTTCAGAATATGTAAGTATCTATGATATTCAATATACTGAAGCCGCCAGTGGTGATTCACCCTACAATGGAGATGTTGTTACCACTATCGGAATTGTGACAGGATACGGTTATGATGAAGAAAAATATTTTATTTCCATGCCGGAAGGTGGAGCCTGGAAAGGTATTTATGTGTATGATTACAGCAACGCTCCCGACCCTGGTGATGAAGTAGAAATTACGGCAACTGTAGATGAATATTATAATCTTACAGAATTAACCAGCGTATCAGCATTTTCCGTTTTAAGTACCGGCAATCTAATTCCTGATCCGGTTCAGATAACCACAAATGAACTGGCTTCTGAAGAAATGTATGAAGGTGTCCTGGTTACTATTTCTAACATTGTAGTTACGGCAACACCAAATAGTTTTAAAGAGTGGTATGTTGATGACGGCAGCGGAGAATGTCAGATAGACGATGGATTCTATGAATATCCCAATCCCCAGATCGGTGATGAATTTATTTTCATTACAGGTTTGGTTGATTATGGTTTTAGTAATTATGGTTTAAATCCCCGGGATGCTAATGATTTTGTTTTAGGTGGAATCGGTGCCATCGTTTATGATAATTATCCACAGGCTGGCGAAGATGTTCTGATTCAGTTTTCTTATAACGACAGTTGTAATGTTCTGCTCTGGTGGAAAACTTCAATCGATATAGATTTTGAACCTGTGGTGATGGATACGACCAGAACTATTGAATATTATGCCACAATTCCCGGACAGAAAGAGGGAACTTCCGTTTACTTTTATATCACTGCAAAAGATACAACCGGTATTGAAGAAACTTGTCCTTCCGGAGATCCAAAAACAATTGTTTTTGGTGTTTCTTCTCATAAAGCTATCCTGAATATTCCTGCCAAACCTTTCAACCCTTATGCCGGAGAAACTTTCCCGATAGAATTCGCTTCCAAAAGTGGAAACAAAGCCATCCTGCGAATTTATAATGCAGAAGGGAAACTTGCCTTCACTCCACAAAATATAATTATTTCAAATTCTTTCGGAATAACCCGCTACGACTGGAATGGTCGTGATAAGAACAATAAACTTTTGCCACTCGGTTTATATATCTGTTATCTGGAAGTGATCGATGTTGATAGTGGTAGAAAGAAAACAGCAAAAGCTCCGATAGTGATCGGTGCTCCATTGAAATAGGGAGTGAGGAAATGAAAATATTAAAGATAATCCTTTTTATAATCTTTGTTACAGTAAATCTATCAGCAATTTTTGATGATTACGAACCTTCTCCCCGAGCACGAGCAATGGGTGGAACCTTCTATTCTACAAGCGATGATGCCAATGGTATATTCTATAATCCTGCCGGATTGAAGAAAGCAGGCAACAATCTGATCATAAGTTATTCTAAATTATTCAGCAATGATTTCCAGATACTGAATACAGTAGCTCTTTCAATGGAACTTCCAAAGAATCTGGGTGTGTTAGGAATAGGACTTCAATCCATGGATGTAGATTATCATGATGTGAGCCTTTTATCAGAGAAAATATATGCACTGGCACATTCCTTCACCATTTTGAAAGATGTCCATTCGGAGATCAATTTCGGTTATACTGCAAATCTTTATTATTTATCCATAAGTGGTTTTGGAGATCAACCTGCGTTCGGACTGAATCTTGGAGCACTGGCTACTTTACATCAGAGAACTCGGATCGGGTTTTCCATATCAAATGTGAACAACCCGAAAGTCGGTGAAGATAACAGTCATGATCTTCCACAGAAAATTGCAATGGGTATCTCTTACCTGCCTTATAATGGAGTCACCACATCCTTTGAACTGAAGAGATCATTGGATGGAGATACAGAACTTCATGCAGGAACAGAACTTGAAGTATATAAAATGCTCTCTCTTCGTTTTGGTGTCCGCAATAATCCTGCCAGCTATTCTTTAGGGGTAAAATTTGACTTGTACAGCATTATCGTGGAATATGCATACAACACGCATACGATCGATGCAACCCATCATTTCGGACTGGGATATAAGTTTTAAATAATATATCTTCTCTAACAAAAAAGGAAGCTTTTTACAGCTTCCTTTTTTTATGGTGCTTAAAGCAGACACAATGAAATATTATTAATTTTACCCTAATGAAATAAAGAAAGATTTCATCGGGCAGGCAGGTTAAAAGTTATGAGTTATTTATCTTCGCTTTTCTTTTCCGGATAAGCAAGAACATGAACACGATCTGCTCTGATCAATATTTTTGAATGATTTTTTCCTTCCTTATCTTTCCATTGATTTTCCTTCAGACTGCCTTCCACAATTACCGGAATACCTTTCTTATAAAAATCTTCGGCACGTTCGGCCATTGGACCCCACACTTCCACATCGGCAAAAATGACTTTTTCCTGCCACTTATCACTCTTGTCGCGATATCGTTGATTGTGTGCAATAGTAATAGTAGTTACGGCTGTTTTTTTCTCTCCAACATGGTTTACAACTGCATCCCTTACAATATTTCCTGCAATTGAAACATGATTAATCCCCGGTGTTCTGTTACTCATTTTTCCTCCTTTTACGGTTTTTTATTTCGTTAATTGAACGATAAATTTACTAACTATTTAAAAAATAAATAAACAATTATTTCAAGTTATTTTTTTTGATTATTAATGGGACATGCCCTACGTTCTTAATTTGTTATTTCCTTATTTTCAGTCAATTGTTTTTTTTCTGAACATAAAAATAAATTATTATTTGTAGTAAAAGAATATGTCACCACTACGTGGTTAAGTGAGAAACTGATAGATAAAATTCCCGATGTTTACACATCGGGTTAATATATTTCACCACTTCGTGGTTGGGTGAGATTATATGTGTTGTTCCCAACGTTCCCACATCGGGTTATAGTATATCACCGCTTTGCGGTTATGTAAGAAACTGTTGGATAAGATTCCTGATGTTTACACATCGATTATAGTTTGTTACCACTTCGTGGTTGGGGTTGGTTATACTATGAAACAACTTCAGGGTTTTTCTGAGATATTTTCAAACCTCGAAGAGGTGGTATTTTGTAGCAGGATGTGTTAACATCCTGATAATAAAACCATACAGATTCAAACTCCGAAGGAGTGACATCATATCCAGATGTATTTACACATCTGGTTAATATATTTCACCCCGTTGGGGTTAGGTGAGATTATGTGTGTTCTTCCCGACGTTTACACATCGGGTTATGACATATCACCACTTTGTGGTTGTACAAAAATTCGTAATCACTATCACAATATGCTGGTTCAATTATTCTAATTGAACCAAATATTAAATTTGGTTCCGGTTAGATTTATCCGCTTTTTTAGTCACCTTTAGTGGGTTGGCGGAAACCCGAACCAGCCTATTCAGACAAATAAAAAAAGGCATCACTGCCTTAATAAAAAAATTGTTTTAGGGTTTTATATTACTCTATCGTTTCTTAATCCAATTTATAAATCCGGCAACTCCTTCCTCAAAATCTGTTTGCGGATCATAGCCCAGCATTTTCCTGCTTTTGGAAATGTCGGCATAGGTAGTTTTCACATCGCCCGGTTGTATTGGAAGCAGTTTTTTCTTCGCTTTTATACCAAGAGCATTTTCAATTGTTGAGATCATTTTGGAAAGCGTTATAGTCCTGGATTCTCCCAGGTTGAATATCTCGTATTTATTCCCTTCCTGAACAAAATCGATCGCCTTCAAGATACCATCTATGATATCGTCGATATAAGTATAATCCCGCTGGGTTGAACCGTCACCGTAAACAGGGATCGGTTTATCATCCATAATTAAACGGGCAAATTTATGAATAGCCAGATCGGGGCGCTGACGGGGACCATAAACAGTGAAGAAACGAAGACAAACCATGGATATTTTCTCCAGATGATGATAAGTGTGGCAGATCAGTTCTCCGGCTTTTTTTGTGGAAGCATAAGGTGAAATGGGATGATCGACCGGGTCATTTTCGGAGAAAGGAACTTTCCTGTTATTTCCGTAAACGGAAGAGGACGAAGCAAAGATGAATTTCCCGACTTGATGCTTTTTACACTCTTCCAACAGATTGACCGTGCCATCGATATTAACTTCGGTATAGAGTTTTGGATTCTCAATAGAAGGTCTTACTCCAGCCATGGCTGCAAGGTGGATAACCAGATCGAATTTATTTTTTGAAAAAATTTCTTTTAAAGCATTTTCATCCCGGATATCTGCTTCCAGCAGTGCGAAGTTGCTGTTTTGCTGCAAACCTCTGATATTGTTCCTTTTTATCATGGGATCGTAAAAATCGCAGAAGTTATCCAGTCCGAAAATTCTATGCTTTTCTATTAATGCTTCACATAAATGTGAGCCGATAAAGCCGGCAGAGCCTGTAATTAATATATTCATAATTTACTCATAGAATAATATTTGCATCGAAGAAATGGTATTTTTTGGGGATAAATTGGCATTTGTGGGCATTGATAGGTATTAGTTGGAATTTGTAGGAATTTATTGGTATTGTTGTAAGAGAAATTGGTATTTGCAGCTTCGCTGCGGGATTATTAAGAAATGCAAGGAGAAAAAGGCATTCGTAGGAATTGATGGGCATTTGTGGGGATTTGTTGGCATTCATTGTTAATTGGTTTTGCCTAATGTGTTGATGTAATTATTCAATTTAACACCTATTAATTCTAATCGTTGCACGAAATCATTATATTGTATATCAGTAATCAAAGAGCGATTCTTAGCTTTTGTGATCCAGGTTTTAGTTTCAAATAATGATCCTCGAGAATAGTAACTGAAATTCTTGGTTTCTTTGTAGTGATATCGTCCAAGACCTTCACTCAAGTTAGCTGCAATAGAGTCTGCAGCTTTAACAAGTTGTTTGCCGATAGTATCTTTGCAGAAGTAATCCCACTTTAGAACGATACTCCAAACATCCTCACCTAAATCCATAGCTAATTGATAAACTTGAAAATCATCCAATGTCTTGATCATTAAATACCCCATTACTGCTTCGAATTATTATGAAATATTAAAAATAGCATTCATCACACTCGATATTATCCAAGGGTATTTATTGGTATTAATGGGTATTTGTAGGTATTCATTGTTAAACCAGACGAGTGCCTATCAATGCCAATCTTCCTCGAACAATCTTTCACTTAAATGACTTCTTCTATGAAACATCTTCCTGAAAATTCCTTCTTCCTGCTTCTCTTTCAATTAATACCCTCTTCCTCGAACAATCTTTCACTTAAATGCCTTCTTCCTGCTTTTCTTCCTACTTAATACCACGAACGTAGCGAGTTAATTCCCATTAATACCTTCTTCCAAAACTTCTTTTATCTTACTTTCCTTCCTATAGCATAATAAGTAATTCCAAGTTCTTTCAGTTCTTTCGGATTATATTGGTTCCTGCCATCGAAGATAACAGGTTTATTCAGCAGTTTTTTTACTTTTTCAAAATAAGGGTAGCGGAACTGATTCCATTCCGTGACCAGAAGAAGAGCATCTGCACCCTTCAGAGCATCATAATTTCCATGGGTATATTTTATCTTGGGATTCTCATTAAAAATTCGATTCGCCTCATCCATGGCTACCGGGTCATAAGCTTGAACTGTTGCTCCAGCTCCCAGAAGACCATTAATAATAGTAATGGACGGAGCTTCCCGCATATCGTCGGTTTTAGGTTTGAAAGCAAGTCCCCAGATGGCAAATGTAAGTCCAGCAAGGTTATCGCCAAAATGGCTTTTAACTTTTTTTACCAGAACCGTTTTCTGATCTTCATTTACATCTTCCACAGATTGAAGTACGCGTGTTGCAGTTCCTGCTTTCTTAGCCATTTGAATAAGAGCTTTTACATCTTTTGGAAAGCAACTGCCACCATAACCCACACCCGGATAGATGAATTTATATCCAATCCTGGAATCGGAACCGATGCCGTGACGCACTTCAGAGACATCCGCCCCCATCAATTCACAGAGGTTGGCGATATCGTTCATGAAAGATATCTTGGTGGCTAACATGGCATTGGCAGCATATTTGGTCATTTCGGCAGAGCGTATGGACATGATGATAAGTTTTTCACGGGTACGGCAGAAAGGCGCATAAAGTTCATGCATGATCTCTGTACATTTTTCGCTGTCAGTTCCTAACACTACCCGGTCAGGTTTCATGGAATCGTTGATCGCATCTCCTTCTTTCAGGAATTCCGGATTGGAAACAACATCAAAAGTGAAATCCACTCCACGTTCATCCAACACTTTCTGCACGGTTGCTTTCACTTTATCCGCTGTTCCTACCGGTACAGTCGATTTATCAATGATGATCTTGTATTTATTCATGTAAGTTGCAATATCTCTGGCAACCGCCAATACATACTGCAGGTCGGCAGAACCATCCTCGCCGGGAGGAGTTCCCACGGCAATAATACATATCTGTGATTTTTCTACAGCATATTTGATATCGGTGGTGAAGCTCAATCTGCCCTCTTCCGAATTGCGGATAACCATTTCCTCAAGACCCGGCTCCCAGATGGGGATATTGCCATTATTAAGACCATCGATCTTGCTTTTGTCGTTATCCACGCAGATGATATCATTACCCATTTCTGCGAAACAGGTGCCGGTGACAAGACCTACATAGCCTGTTCCTACAATTGTTAATTTCATAAATTCTCCTTAATTCCCGACGTTTTCACATCGGGTTATAATATATCACCCCGTTGGGGTTGGGAAAGATTGCGAGTGTTGTTCCCGACGTTCACACATCGGGTTATAATATGTCACCACTTCGTGGTTATATAGGGAACTGCTGGATGTAATTCCCGATATTCACATATCGGGTTATGATATATCACCCCGTTGGGGTTTGAGATGTTTTATTTACTCTGCATCCAGACGCTTACGAGTCAGGTTAGAATATATCACAGCGTTGCGGTTTCTCAAACCTCGAAGAGGTGGTATTCTTTAGCAACTATTTATGAATTATGTGTTGCAAAAATGGTTTTTCAAATCTCGAAGATGTAGTACTCTTTAGCTGTAGCTCGTCAGTCCCCTGACGGTTTTTAGGTTTTTCAAACCTCGAAGAGGTGATACTCTTTAGCAGGATGTGTTAACATTCTGATAATGAAAACAATATCTCTTCAAACTCCGAAGGAGTGACATCATATCCAGATGTACCTTTCATCATAAGATATATTATATTGATGTAATAAATCCAAAAATTCATCCTTATATGATTTTCTGCGATGATGTTCTTTTTGGGTATTTATATAATGAATCAATCTTTTTTCTTCACCCTTACCAACTGAAAATGCACCATATCCTGATTGCCACTGAAACTTCATTCTTTCCGGGAATTTTTCATGAACCCATTTTGATGAATTTGATTTTATCCTTCTTATGAATTCCGATAAGGAAACATTCTTCGGCATAATACAGTAAATATGAATATGATCTTCAGTCCCATTGATACAAACAGGAATACCGGTACAGTTTTTAATAATCCCGCCAATATATGGATGTAATTCTTTCTCTAATAATTTTGTTATCTGTGGAAACCTGTTTTTGGTGCTGAATACAATGTGTACTCCAAGATTTGTAAACGTGCCGGACATACTTGTCTCCTTTGATATTATGTCACCCCGTTTGAGTTAGTGGAGAAGCTGCTGGGTGTTTTTCCCGACGTTTACACATCGGGTTATGATATGTCACCCCGTTTGGGTTAGAGATGTTTTATTTACTTTACATACTGACACTTACGAGTCGGGTTATGATATATCACCGCGTTGCGGTTTCTCAAACCTCGAAGAGGTGGTATTTTGTAGCAGGATGTGTTAACATCCTGATAATGAAAACAATATCTCTTAAAACTCCGAAGGAGTGACATCATATCCAGATGTACTTACATATCAGGTTAGAATATATCACCCCGTTGCGGTTTTTCAAATACTTTCTTCCCCGATCTTTCTTTCAACAAACTCCACGAACGACCTGTCAAGGCGTAATGAAATGAAGATTGAAGTGAGTAAATGCCAATAAATACCATCATCCTCGAAACTTCTTCCAATTAATTCCGTGAGTGAAACGAACCAAAACCTACAGGTTTTGTATATGTCCTTTCCCAACACCTTTAACTTTACATCCGAGATTCAGATATTGTTTGATCTTTTCATCACTTAAAAAATTTGAACAATCTATGATCAAAGGCTTGGTGCCGCATTTTTTTACCAGTTCTTCAGGTTCGATATTTTTATATTCCGAATGTCCCACCGCAAAGACCACAACTTCCGCTTGCGGCAGAACCTCATCGAGTTCATTATATACTTTTTCGGTTTCCATCTCTGCCCAGAATTCTACATAGGAATCATGACAGATAACTTCTGCCCAATTTTCTTTTAATAATCTTACCAGTGTATAAGAAGGAGAGTGCCTGGTATCTCCCACATCTTCAAGGTAGGAAACGCCCAATACTGTAACATTAACATCACGTAACTCAGGAATTTCTTCCTTTATCAGGTCGACCGTATGAGTGGGCATTGTATCGTTGATATTAACCGAATTGACCGCTACCGCCAGTGTGTCATCAATTTCAAATACATCTTTCATTGCCCAGTTCGCGAGAACCGGATCTTTGGTTAGGCAATAACCACCAACACCCAGGCTTGGACGCAGCAGATTATCATGAGTACCTTTTCTTTTGCGGATCGCATCACGTACATTGAAAATGTTCACACCGATCTTTTCGGCAAATCTTGCCCATTCCAGCGTTAAAGCAATATTAGTAGCTCTGTAAGAATTTTCCATTACTTTTGACATCTCCGAAGCATTTGTGTTGTCCAGTTCTGTTAACGGATAGTTTTCCACATCGAGAACATTGCTGAGAAATTCCCTGGCAAGTGCTTTACTTTTATCATTCACACCGGAATATACCCGCCAGAAATCTCGGATGGAACTTACATATTTGGCACCGGGCATAACCCTTTCATAAGAATGAGCTACAAGAGCGGGATTTTTTTCAATATCGATCCCTCTCTTTACGAATTCTTCTTCAATAATGGGTCTCACAATTCTCTGGCTGGTGCCGGGCGGTACTGTCGTTTCTACCAGAACCAGGCAATCCGGTTTAATATGCTGACCCAGAGTTCGCATACCATCCCTGAAATGAGTTATATCGCAATATCCTTTTTCTGCTTCACCAAAAGCCGGTTTGGTAGCATCCAATTGAATATCGACAACTACAATATCGGCAACTTCATAAGCAATATCATGCCAGGTTGCCCTGAAATTTTTCTTCTGATTAACGCAGCGTTCAAACATCTCCGGAACTTCCTTATCTGATGAATTTACAGGAGGTATCCCTGTGTTGATGACCGGTACTTTCCAGAAAGAACGATTGGAAGGTCGCTGGTGTCCGTGAACATAATACAGCGGTTTACCATTTTCATCTTCTGCATCTGCTATCACTATTGCCATCACGCAGCCTACAAAGCCCATTCCCTGAACTGTAACGATCTTCCTGCCCAAAGCTCTCTGCTCTGCTGTGATCTTGAGAACTTCTTCTTTCTCGATTTTACTTTGTTCTTCATCCGGAAGGTTAAATTCTCTTCCGTCTGGTGCTAATGAAAAGTTTTGCATAATTTCCTCATTTATTTATTTTTTGTGTTTTATTTTATCTATAGGAATCGGATGATAAGCTTAACCTTGCATTTAGGTTTGGAAATTCAGGGATAAGGGATAAGGTTTAAGGGATAAGGTTTAAGGTATAAGGTATAAGGGATAAAGGATAAGGTAAAAAAGATAAGGGATAAGGGAATTATTAATGGACTTGTTTGGAAGAAATTGAACCTAGTGTCAAGTCAATCCTCAATTGACGGATAAAGTCTCTTTAATTTAATTCTTGCATCTTTTGTTCTGAATTGCCAGTTCACTTTTGATTTTTTAGAATTTCTGTAATTTTGCCAATGCATTACTTCATCTTGCACTTTT
>JAUVLE010000057.1 GCA_030595905.1 Candidatus Cloacimonadota bacterium
GCTTCCGGCAAAAGTACCACGGCAAAACTGCTGGCAAAAAAAATGAAATACATCTACATCGACACAGGCGCAATGTACCGTGCCTGCGGATTGTGTTCCCTGGAAAGCAATATTGACCTGAAAGATATTAAAACGCTCGAAAAAATGCTTGATAATATGGAGATTCAAATAAAATATTCCCAAACAGGCAATCAAATATTCCTGAATGGAAAAGATATATCTTCCAGAATTCGGGAAGCGGACATCACCAAGCTGTCTTCGGAAATCGCCGTAATTGATATCGTGCGAAAAAAAATGGTAGAACTGCAGAGACAAATAGGAAAAGATGGTGGTATTATTATGGATGGCAGGGATATTGGAACGGTCGTTTTCCCGGATGCAGATTTTAAATTTTTTATGATCGCAGATGTAGAAACCCGTGCACTTCGGCGTTGGAAGGAAGCAAAGGAGAAAGGAGAAAAGATCTCGTTGGAAGATGTTGAGAAAGAACTTATCTGGCGAGACAAGAACGATTCGACCCGGGAGATTGCACCCCTAAAACAGGCGGAAGATGCGATCGCTGTGGATACAAGCGAATTGACAATACAGAAGCAGGTAAATTACATTATGAATGTGATCGAAAGAAGAAAAAAGAATAAGATATATTACTTTATTTGTGTAATGCTGTATTTTTTCATGAGAACTTTCTGGAGACTTAAAATCATTCATAGAGAAAGATTGGAATCGATCGAGAACTGCATTGTTGCAGCAAATCACATATCGGCTTTCGATCCCCTTTTCATCGGAGCGATCATTCCCAGGGAAATCTACTTTCTTGCAAAAGCCGAACTTTTCAGAAACAAATTATTAGGAAAATTATTAAAGTATGTTAATGTAATCCCCGTGAAAAGGGGGAGGATAGATAAAGGTGCTATCAGGTTTGTAAATAATGTTTTGCAGAGAGGTCATTCTATAATGATATTTCCCGAAGGCACCAGGAAGGCAGCTTCTGTGAAGGCAGGAATTGGGAAATTCGCTTTACAGTTACAAAAAGATATTCGTCCCATATTTATTAAAAATTCCACTGATTTCTGGAAATGTTTTTTTGGAAAAAAAAGATTACAAATAATTATCGGTGAAAAAATAAAAGCAGGAAGCTTCTCTCATTTAGAAGATACAAAAGAAAATTATCGAAATCTGGCATCAGATGTGATGAAAAAAATATTAGAGTTAGAAAATGAACATTAGAATTGCAAAAAATTCAGGTTTTTGTTTTGGCGTAAAAAGAGCGATCAAAATTGCCATGGAAGCTGCAAAGGGTAATCATGAAATAGTTACGCTGGGTCCCATAATCCATAATCCTCAAATGGTGAAAAAACTGGAAAATGAAGGAATAAAAAAAGTTGATGATATTTCCGGTATAAATGGCAGACCAACGATCATCAGGTCGCACGGAGTAAAGAAAGAAACTCTTCTGCAACTTAAAAAAGATGGCGTGGAAATTATTAATGCAACATGTCCTTATGTTTCCAAGACACAGGAATATGCAAAGGAATTGAGTGAAGAAGGTTATAAGATAATAATATTAGGAGATAAAGATCATCCGGAAGTGCAGGCGCTGAAATCTTATATAGAAGAAGAAGTTGTGATCATGGCAAATGCAAGTGAAATTGAAAATAAAAATTACCAGAAAGTTGGTGTTATATCTCAGACCACAAGAAACGTGAAAGACCTGCAGGAAGTGGTTAATGCTTTAGTTCCACTAAGCCATGAAATACGTGTGATCAATACCATTTGTAATGCCACAACCATCCGTCAGGAATCTACACTCAAGCTGGCAAAAGAAAGCGATCTGATGATAGTGGTGGGAGGAAAAAACAGTTCCAACACAAAAATGCTTGCCAAGATTAGTGAAAATTTTGTAAAGACCTACCATATTGAAATAGAGTGTGAAATAGATGATAAGTGGTTTAAAGACAAGGTAAATATCGGTTTAACAGCAGGCGCTTCCACCCCGGATTGGGTTATCGTGGGAGTGTATAATAAAATAGTAAAATGTATGGGGGATATCAATAGCAAAGTTGAAAAGATTGATGATATACCCGAATTTAAGGAGGAAAGGTGATTGCTAACGATCAAAAAAAAATACAGGATGAAAAACCTGTTGAGAATGAAGAAAAAGTAGAAGTAAAAAATGAAGTCGAAGAAAAGACTTCCGATGAGAAAAAACTAACCGAAGTACAGGAAATTTCTGAAGAAGAAAAACCTGAGACAAAGAACGAAACAAAGGAACAAATTCCTGAAGAAGAAGAAGTAAAAGAACCAGAAGAAAAACCTGAACCAGAAGAAAAACCTGAATCTGAAGAAACTTCTGAACCTGAAGAAAAACCTGAGACAAAAAACGAAACAAAGGAACAAATTCCTGAAGAAGAAGAAGTAAAGAAACCAGAAGAAAAACCTGAATCTGAAGAAAAACCTGAGACAAAAAACGAAACAAAGGAACAAATTTCTGAAGAAGTAAAAAAACCTGAAGAAAAGCTTGAATCTGAAGAAACTGCTGAACCAGAAGAAAAACCTGAAAAAAAAGAAACAAAAAAAATTACTCACGGTAAACCATCCGAAAAAAATGAAATGATGGTCCTTCTGGATGAACACTTCAGCAAATTCGATGCAGGAAAGATAGTTGAGGGCACTATTGTGAGCATAGACGAAAAGTCTGTCCTGATCGATATTGGTTTCAAATCTGAAAGTGCTATCCCGATCAGAGAATTTTCTAATACTAATATTCCTGAAGTTGGATCAAAAACAAGTGTTTATATAGATTCTGTTGAAGACGGTTCCGGAAGGATGAGACTTTCTAAAAAGAAAGCGGATTTCTTTTTGAACCTGAAAAGACTGGAAAAGATAATGAATGAGAATCAATCTATCAAGGGAATTCTCCGCCGGCGTGTTAAAGGTGGCATGATCGTAGAAATAGATGAACTTGAAGCGTTCCTGCCTGGTTCCCAGATTTCAACAAAGCCCATACCGAACCTTGATCAGTTTATTGGTAAAGAAAATGAGTTCAAGATAATTAAGCTCGATCAAGAACGCAGAAACATTATTGTATCAAGAAAAAAAGTGATAATAGAAGAACAGGAATCTCGGCTTAAAGAACTTAAGGAAATAATTGTTGAAGGTGCCGAGTTGGATGGTGAAGTTAGAAATATTACAGATTATGGTGCATTTATAGATCTTGGTGGAATTGATGGTTTGCTTCATATAACCGACATGAGTTGGGGACACATCAAGCATCCGTCCGATATGTTGAATATTGGCGATAAGGTTAAGGTCAAAGTTCTTAATTACAATGAAGAAGAACAAAAAGTTGCTCTTGGTTTGAAACAATTAGTTCCGCATCCATGGGAAAATATTGAAACCAAATACCCCGAAGGTACGATCATTACAGGGAAAGTTGTAAATATAACTAACTATGGTGTTTTCGTAGAACTGGAATCCGGAGTGGAAGGACTTGTTCATATTTCTGAAATGAGTTGGACAAAAAAGATCAAACATCCTAAACAAATTTTAAAGCTTGGTGATACGATTAAGGCAATAGTGCTTTCCATATCCAAGGAGGAAAAGAGAATATCTCTTGGAATCAAACAAATGGAACCAAATCCATGGGTTACAATTGAAGAACGTTATCCGACAGATTCAAAACTGAAAGGTACAATTAAAAGTATTACTCCTTTCGGTGTGTTTGTAGAGATAGAAGACAATATCGAAGGACTTATTCATATTTCAGATATTTCCTGGACAAAAAGGATCTATCATCCGAAGGAAGTTTTCAAGAAAGGTCAGGAAGTGGACGTAAAAGTTCTTTCTATCGATAAAACATTGCATCGAATCGCTTTAGGGATTAAGCAGCTTTATAGTGATCCGTGGGAAAACCTTGATGAAAGACTTCCCATTAATACGGAAATTAAAGCAAAAGTCGTTAAATTAATAACAAAAGGTTTGCTGGTCGATGTGGAAATTGATGGAAATATTGTAGAAGGTTTTGTTCCTCTTTCTCATCTGGCTATTCCCGGACTTAGAAAGGCAGGAATGGCTTTTGAAATCGATGAATATTTACCTCTCAAGATCATTGAACTCGACCTGGAAAATAGACGTTTGATACTAAGCGTGAAGGCTTATTTCTTTGCAAAAGATGAAAAAGAATTACAGGAATTTATTACAATTCACCAGCAGAAACTAGCAGAAAAAATCGACAAAAGAAAAGCAATAAAAGCCAACCTGGTTGAAAAGGATGAAGTTAAGAAAGAAAAGTCAGAGACAGAGAAAGATGAAAAAGAAGAAAAAAAGAAAGAAATAAAAGTAGAACCGGAGAAAGAACCTGAATCAATTTCTGAAAAAGAAACTGAAATAAATGAACCGGAAGAAGAAGAGAAGGTTGAAGAAAAAAAGAAAGATAAATAACATGAAAAAGAGAAAAAAAGTGAAAAAGGAAAAGAAAAGACTGTAGAAAAGAAATCAGAGAAGAAACAAGATAAAGAAAAGAAAAAAGAAAAATCAACAATAGAAAAAAAAGAAGAATAATGTATCTTCTATTTTTATAAGGCGATCCTGTATAAGTAGATCGCCTTTTTATTTGGAGAAAAAAAATGCAAACAAATACGACTCAGGTTTATAATGTTCCGGTTACCCGTGTTTTTTTAATAGGTTTTATGGGATCTGGAAAAACTTTTTTGGGAAAACAACTCTCAGAAAAGCTGCAGTTTCCATTTTTCGATATAGATCTTGAAATAGAAAAGAAATCAAATATGAACGTTAATGATATCTTCCAGCATAAAGGAGAAAAATATTTCAGGGAAGTAGAAACAGAAATATTACAAAATTGGAATAAAAACGGAATAATAGCCACAGGCGGCGGAATAGTAATATCGGAAATAAACAGGGATTTTTTAAAAAAAAAAGAGCAGAAAGTAATCTGGCTCAATCCTTCATGGGAAGTGATCAGGTCACGGATCATTAATTCATATAGACCGATCGTGTTGGAACGAACCGAAGATGAACTTTTTGAACTTTGGGATAAAAGAACATCACTTTATAAAGAATGTGCCGATATCAGTTGTGATGGAAGAAATCTTGAATGTTTGATAAAAGCCATTTCTAACGAGCAATAAAAAAACCCCGAATTTTCGGGGCTTGATAATAATTCAAATTATTTAAGCAGCATCATCTTTTTTACATCTTTTGTCTTTCCATTAACTTTCAGTTTGTAGAAATAAATTCCTGAGCTAACCGGATGGTTGTTCTCGTCTGTTCCATTCCATGTTACGAAGTAGTGGGAAAGCGACTCTGTCGCTTTTGTATCAACATGGTTGATACGCTCCAAAGCTTTAATCTTCTGTCCTTTAATATTATAAATTTCTACCTTTGCGTGCTTTGCGTCTTTGCGAGAGATATTAAATGAAATCGTTGTAGTCGGACTGCGTCCGGCACCTGACGGATTGAAAGGATTTGGATAGGCTATTGAGTAGAATTTATTGGGATTAACAACTAAATCATCTGTTCCCACTTCTCCAATCTCGGTTAAGAATTGGTCAAAGAAATCTTCTACCTCTTCATTATGCATGTAATACAAAGGGAATCCCATTAAAATAAAAGTGCCGTCCGATTCATTCTTCAAAGCGCATGCTTCTCCAATATACGGACTTCCTGTAATTCCTTCAAAACTATAAATTCCATTTATTGCTTCAGGAAAGATGCAGGAATAAGGTAATTTGCCGTTAAAAGCAGGACTTAGTTGATCCGGATCGATATTAATGTTCGGGTATTCTACAGAGCTTGCACCTGTAAATTCAAATCCGGCAATCAGTTGAGTTTGGTTGCAGTTAATAAAATCATTGATAAAATAACCTGGAATTTCATTAGCGGTTTTCCATCCTGAGATCAAAAGATTTCCACCGCCTGCCAGGTAACATCCCAGATCATTGATATTATCTTCAATATAGTGTTGGTTCAGATCATCATCATGCCAGATTATGGTGGAAAAATCTACCAGGAACTCTAATCCGGGAATTCCTTCATCTGCATAATCGTAAGAAGTGAACTGAATATTAATAACACTCTGATAAAATTCATCCACCATTATATCATCAGGATTTCCTTGAACTCCATTACCATCTTTTGTCTCATCTATCACCAATATACCCTGATCGAGCGGAAATTCCATAGGAGTGGCTTCGTAGATCTCGGAAAAAGGTGTTTCAAAATTTACGTCTTTCACAGCTTTCAACCTATAATAGTAAGTGACTCCATTTGTCACATTTGTATCTTCAAAAGAAATATCGGTTATCAAAGCAGTATTTATTATTTCAAAAGGACCGGATGATGAATTCGAGCGATAAAGATTATAGCCGTCAACATCTACTTCATCCCAGAATTCATTCCAACAGATCAGGATTTTTCCGTCAGCAGCGTAAGCATTATTTATCTCGCAGGCTTTGTAAACATTGCTTTTGGAAAGAACCCAGTTGTTCGGGTCAAATTCAATTGAAATAAATTCAGGTGAAGTGATCTGACAGATCGTTTGCTGGGGAATATTTGGAGTTGCTTCAACGAGAATCGAATCATGATAGGCGTCATAATTTATATGTATCGGAGCCTGCATATAAAAATCCGTACTACTGTTGGAAGTGGTCTTAACAAATGACATGAACTCGGTAGTTGCGGCGCCGGCATTAATAAAATACGTATATTCCATACTTGGAAGTCCCGGCTGAAATATCCATTGCTGAAAGAATTGCTCCAAATCGAGTCCGCTTACGGTTTCACATACTTCCTGGAATTCGGAAGAAATAACATTGGAATTGTAATATTCCAAAAAATAAGTTTGCAGAATATTAAAGAAAACCTCATCTCCCACCATCAACCGCAGCATGTGAAGAACCGATGCTGGTTTTTCGTAAGTTGCCGGAGTGAAATATGCTCCCGGAGGAGGATCATATACTATATAAGTACTTCCGCCTGCCCAGTTAATATAATAATTATGAAAACTGGATTCTATATAGTCCACCATTGCTTCAAATCCCAGCCAAGCCTGCGTATAAACCGCTTCGGAATAAGTTGCAAAACCTTCTGAAAGCCATACATCCGCCCAGGTTAAAGGCGTAAGACAATCACCAAACCACTGATGCGCAAGTTCATGAGCAATTCCTCTTTCACTGGCATGAGTTCCGGTTATCCAACCGGTTGTCATTGTTGTCATCGTCTGATGTTCCATAGCTGCATAGGTAGCAAAATTGGTTACTGAATTTCCATATTTTTCAAAAGGATACATTCCATAATGTTCAGAATAGACTTCCATCATAAAAGGCAGGTTGGAAAAATCTTCAATCGCATTTGTAACATAAGCAGAAGGTACAAAATTCTGGATCGGAATTGCCCCGAAATTATCATTCAATTCCACAAAATTCCTTGCTGTGATCGAGACCAGGTAAGTTGCCATCGGGTTTGAGCCTTCCCAATGATGAGTTCGTGTGCTATTTGGATTATTCACGATCGAGGTTCGAAGTCCGTTGCAGGCTGCATCCCAATCTTCGCGTACAGTAATGTGAAGATCAACTAATGCTTTGTCCCATGGATGATCGTAGCAGGGCCACCAGTAACGGGAAGCGTTGGGGTCTGATATTGTAAAAATATGATTCGGATTAAAATACATTCCCAATCCATTCCAGATAGGATTGCCGGAATATTCCACAGTTGTAGTGAATTGCTCACCCGGGTTCATCGTTCCAAGCTGGATGGTTATGATATCATTATTGTAAGTATAAGTTGCTGCATTTCCATTTAACAGAACATTATCGACGCTCATCTGGTCTAATTCATAAAGGATATCTGTAATTATTTCATCTGCCTCGACCACGGCAATCACAGTGCCGTTTATACTTTCGTTCACCTCGTCTATTTCAATTGAAATATCATAAGATAAAATATCAAATCCATGTGCAGAATCTGCACGTATCGATTCATAAGCTATAAAATTGGGTTTCTTCATTCTCTCGGAAAAAGGAATGGAATATAAACTTGAAAATATTATGATTATTAATATAAAAAAGATCATTCTTTTTTTCATTAGTTCCTCTACATTTTTATCAAAAAATTTATCGAGTTATTTTTTCTATTTATTGCTTATTTAGGCAAACTATTTTTTAGAAAAAATTTTTATTTGACAAAAAAATAGCTATCATTTCTTTAGCACTCGTTAGAAGTGATTGCTAAAAAGATAAAAAATAAAAAGACAGGAGGCTTATGTATTATGGCAAAGCAAATGAAATTCAGTCATGATTCGAGAACAGCGCTGAAGATTGGCGTTGATAAATTAGCTGATGCAGTAAAAGTTACATTGGGACCAAGAGGGAGAAATGTTGTATTGGACAAGAAGTTTGGTTCTCCGATCATAACCAAAGATGGCGTTACTGTTGCTAAAGATATCGAATTGGAAGAGCCATTTGAAAATATGGGTGCACAATTAGTGAAAGAAGTAGCAGAAAAAACACACGATATTGCTGGTGACGGAACAACAACTGCAACCATTCTTACACAATCGATCATTGAAGAAGGACTAAAACATGTTACTGCCGGTGTAAACCCAATGTATCTTAAACGTGGTTTGGAGAAAGCTTCAAAAGTAGTAGTAAAAAAGATTGCTGAATTCAGCAAAAAAGTACAGGATTCTAATGAAATTGCACAAATCGCATCGATTTCTGCTAACAACGATATGGAAATTGGTAAGCTTATTGCTAAAGCAATGAAAGCTGTTGGTAATGAAGGTATCATCAATGTGGAAGAAGCCAAATCCATCGATACTACACTCGATCAAGTAGAAGGTATGCAATTCGATCGCGGTTATCTTTCTCCCTATTTCGTTACAGATGCGGACAAAATGATTACCGAATTTGAAGATACATATATTCTTCTGTTCGATAAGAAAATCAGTGTTATGAAAGATTTGCTGCCAATACTTCAGGAAGTAGCTCAAACCGGAAAACCATTTCTGATCATTGCAGAAGATATCGAAGGTGAAGCTCTGGCAACTCTCGTTGTAAATAAACTTCGAGGAACACTGAACGTAGCAGCAGTAAAGGCTCCCGGTTTTGGAGATCGCAGAAAAGCTATGATGGAAGATATTGCAATTTTGACGGGTGGAACTGTAATTTCCGAAGATTTGGGCAGAAAACTGGAATCAACAAAACTTGCTGATCTGGGTTCTGCTAAGAAGATTATCATCGATAAAGAAAATACTACCATTCGTGAAGGAAACGGTGCTAATAAAGACCTTGATGCTCGTATCAAACAAATCAGGATTCAGGCTGAAGATACTACTTCCGATTATGACAAAGAAAAACTTCAGGAAAGATTAGCTAAACTCAGCAGCGGCGTAGCAGTGATCAAAATCGGTGCAGCTACGGAAACCGAAATGAAAGAAAAGAAAGCTCGTGTTGATGATGCTCTTCATGCCACCCGTGCAGCAATAGAAGAAGGAATCGTAACCGGTGGTGGAGTTACTCTCATCTATGCTGCCAGAGCTATAGACGAAATGAAAATTACTTCTCATGAAGAAAAAGTTGGAGCTGATATTTTGAAACAAGCTTTGGTCATTCCTACTTATCAGATTGCTGCTAATGCTGGAGAAGAAGGTGCAATTATTGTTGAAAAAATTAAAAATTCCAAAGATATTCATTTTGGATTCAATGCTTCTTCTCGTAAATTTGAGAACTTGTTCAAAACAGGTGTGATTGATCCTGCAAAAGTTGTTCGAAGCGCCTTGCAAAATGCTACCAGTATTGCCGGTTTATTCCTTACTACAGAATGCATAGTTACAGACATTAAAGAAGACGAACCTCCAATGCCTGCAATGCCGGGTGGCGGTGGAATGCCGGGAATGTATTAATCAAATAGATACACAACGTTAAAAAACCTTCAGAGTTGTTTGAACTTTGAAGGTTTTTTGGTTTAAATCGGTATCCAAAAAAGCCTTGACACTAGAAACCTCAAATTATTTTTATACGTCGCATGTGCCGAAGTGGTGAAATTGGTAGACGCAGTGGACTCAAAATCCTCCGAGCTTTTGCTTGTGCCGGTTCGAGTCCGGCCTTCGGCACCAAAGAATTATTATGGAGGCTTTATTTTAATTAAGTTAGATAAATAGAGCAACAATCATTTTTTAATATTTACCTAAATAAATTTTTCTGGAGGAAAACAATGAAAATTATCCTACTTACACTAATAATGATTCTTCTTATCCCGTTTGCTGCAAATGCTATTTCTAATGCAGCAGTTATTTTCTTATTGATTGAACCAAGCTCAAGAGCAAGTGCAATGGGTCAAGCGTATGTTGCTCAAGTTGATGATGGATTTGCAGGCTACTGGAATCCCGGAGCTATGGCATTTAACAGGAAAACCCAAGTCGCAAGTATGTATTCAAACTGGTTTGGAGAAATATTCAATGATATGTATTATTTTCACATTGCCGGAAATCAATATATAGAAGATATTGGAAATCTCGGGGTAAACTTAACCTATATGACATACGGCGAACAAGAAAGAACTGATGAAAATGCTGTGGTTGAAGAAACATTCAGCAGCTATGACATCTCTGTGGCTACTACATACGGATATCAGATCAGTCAGAAAACAGGCTTGGGAATAACGTTCAAATTTATCCTTAGTGACCTTGCTCCCGAAGGTGCCGGACAATCTGAATCCGGTATTAAAGGACAGGGAATGAGTTATGCTTTTGATATAGGATTGAAACACAAAGGAGTTGATTTTGGACAGATACTGGTTTCTCCATATAATGGTGCTCTGTCTCTTTATAATGGTGTAGCTTCTCTTACCGGAATGAAAAAAGCCGGGCTTTCGAAGTATAGTCTTCCTGTAGATAAACTTGATTTCGGATTCAATTTTCAGAATATCGGGCCTAATATTACTTACATCGATGAATCTCAATCTGATCCGCTGCCAATGAACTGGAGAATGGGTTTCTCTTACAGAGTTTTGGAATCTGACCTGAATAAATTTACCATTAATGCTGATATGAGCAAAGTATTGGCAAATGATGACCCTGTATTTAAAAGAATCTTCACTGCCTGGACAGACGATTTTAACATTCAAACAGATGATGCAGGAAATGATATAAACGATTTTGCCTCCATAAATAACTTCATTAATTCTGTAGAGTTCAGGGAAATTATCTGGAACGTAGGAGTTGAATACGATTACCTGAATCTTCTTTCATTACGAACAGGTTATATCGCTGATAGAGCAGGTGATATTATTGGTATGTCATTTGGCGCTGGTATTCACTACACTTTCAAAAAGGTATATCTCGTAAGCGTCGATTATGCATTCCAGCCCGGAGGTGGTATGCAGGATTACAACCAGATCCTGTCAGTAAAAGTCGATTTCTAAAAAAAATATATGAGAAAAATAATACTATCAGCATTGATAGTTATGGGGCTTATTATACCCAAATTATCTTATGCAAAAAAAATAGATAATATAATAAAGGGTAAACTTCCCGCAAAAATTGAAAAAAAAACTCATCCTATCGAGAATTATCTTTCCGGAATTGGAAAGATCGATCTAAATAGTAGAGATGCAAATAAACTACTGGTACTCCTTATCGAATTTCAGGAAGACGATGATCCGCAAAGTACGGGTAATGGAAAATTTGTGCAAGATCCGGGTTCTTATCCATTGCAGATAGGAAAACCACCACATGATCATGAATATTTTGAAAATCAGTTGGAAGCACTCAGATACTATTATCTCGCTGTAAGTTACGGTTCGTTTGATGTCGATACCGATGTCTTTCCGCAATCATCACCAGGTGATTTTCAAGCTTACACTTTACCCAACGAAATGAGCTACTACAATCCACCGGGCGCAGATGTCGACCTGATGATCTCACGTTTTGAAGAATATTTCCTGGATTGTTTTTCTGTTGCGGATTTCGTTTCTCCCGAAATAGATTTTGGTGATTATGAACATTTTATGTTCATTCATGCCGGAGCAGATTGGCAGCATGATATTCTGGGAGATACACCGGCAGACATGCCGTCTTTCTACATTGTAGTGGGAGATGGAAAAGAAGCCATAGTCGATAACGGAGACGTGACAATAGACCATGCATGCAACATACCGGAAACAATAACGCAGGACATAGAAACCGATGACACCGGCTTTATCCCGGAAGTTTATAATTATGGTGTTATCAATGCTGTGATGGTTCATGAATTCGGACATTCCATCGGTTTTGTTGACCTTTATAATACAAAGAACCATACTCCACAGGTTGGATTCTATGATATAATGGATAGTGGCGGCTCTATCCTGCTTGGGTTTCCATATGATGAAAACGGCGATGAAGAAGCAGATATTGTTTATTTTATAGAAGGTGCAATTCCTGTATTTCCCAGCGTCTGGTCACGCACATTATATTTTGAAGATACATATAGAGAGCGGGGTATTTTAAAGGATATCTCCGATTTCAATTTTGATGAAAATATTACCGTATTACCGGCAGAAAAAATATTTGATGCTTCTTCGATCACCGATAACTCCGCTTATTTTGTAAAAATCCCTCTTAGTGATACGGAATATGTTCTTGTTGAGAACAGGCAGGTGGACCCGGATGGAGACGGCTGGACAGTACTGATTGCAACTGAAGATGAAAGAGTTATCCTTGCTCCCAGTTCTACTAACCCAAGTGATCCGAATCCGAATTACGAATACGATTACCTGTTACCGGGATGGATGGATGTGGATGGAAACTGTTTCGGTGGTGGACTTCTAATCTGGCATATAGATGAAAAGATACTGGAAGAGAACAACAATTTCGAGAATAATACAGTGAACATTTATCATGCTCACAGAGCGGTAAAAATAATTGAAGCAGACAACATCGACGATATTGGGAATCCCTATTCGATGTATTGGTGGGGAACTGCATACGAACCATATTTCCAATATATGCCTATCCTCGATGAAGATGGATATTTTGTTGATTGGGATGATGAATCTATTGTAAACCCAAACGGAGATATGGAATTTATCGGAACGATCTTTAATGAATCACTTTCTGCAATAAGTAAACCCGCACTCCTCACGAACGAAGGAGACCCATCTTTCTTCTCGATATACGATATCAGCAGTTATTCCATCGAACCTCTCGTTGAACGGTCGATGACATTTAAATTTGGCACTCAACTTTTTGATGAAACCAAGAAGATCGCAGAATTCGATACTCTCAAAGCTATTGGTTATGCGGGAACTTCATTAGGTTTTCCAACATTTCCCGTACTCAGAGACAGCGCACTTAACTTCTTTTCTCTTCTTGATGAGCATTGGGCAGATAACTTCAGTATTACAACTTACTTCGATAAAACACCAACCCAACCGATTATTTCTGTTGATCGTGATCTGGATGGAGAAGATGAATACAATATTATAAGTAATTATATTCTTTCACAGGTAACCACAAGTACTATTCAATTTACAGCTTTTACGGAAATAATAACAGATGCACCTCTTTTTATCGATCAGGATGAATCGTGGTTAGAACATTCTTACATAGTTCCTGCAGCTGACTCACTCTACATATTTTTTCAAAATGAGCTTATTCCTGAAGAAGCTTTTAAATTTGAAATCCCTGGAGCAAAATGCGCTTTCGATGGGGAATATATAATTGCTGCTACCACAGATCGTATTCATTTTATACCGGATGTGATGCTTGATGGTGCTATATCTTATGAAGTTCATATTGATAATTATGATACTAACTACACTTCAGTTTGCTATAAAGATATTGTTAATCCTGCTTACGACGCAACATTTGTTCAAGATAACAATGGGAATATTTACAGAATTAAGGAAGGAAACGCAGAGAAAATATTCAGTTTATATCCTTATACATCGGCAAAACCTTCACAACTTGCTTTAGGTAATATACTGGATGATGGTCAGGTTTACCTGGTTTTTGGAGCGGAAAATAGAGCGTTTGCCATCACACTTAATGGAACGCTGGCACCCGGCTTCCCGGCTTATCTGGATGATATGAGCATAAAACCGGAAAGCTATCCGAGGATTATAAAATTCGATGATAAACCCGTACTTTTGTTTGAAGAAGATAATGGTTATATTGCCGTAGGTACGGATGCAAAGTTCCATATTGAATATTCTTTCTTCTGGCAGAAAACCAATGTTTCGGATCAATTTTACTGGGATGAACAATCTGAAAGATTGTATTATATTTATTCAGATATAAATTCAAATCTATTTTCTTCCTATATCGAAAATATTCCGGAAGATCCTGTCATCTGGAACGGATACAGGAATAATGATCATTCCATTTATTATGGAGAGATCGAGTATCAGCCTGATGACTCAAAGAGACTATCGGCATTTGCATTTCCAAATCCGGCAAAAAGTGGGGAAGTCCGTATCAAGGTTTCCAATGCAAAAGACAATATCGATCTGAAAATATTTGATATTGCAGGAAATATCGTTCATCGATCCAAAGTAGAAAAAGAAGAAAATGATGATCAGGATATTCGCTGGAATACATCCAAAATAGCTACAGGCGTATATTTTGGGATCGTTAAATCGAGTGGTGAAGTAAAGAAAATCCGGGTTGCAATTATTAATTAAAAGGAGTAGAATCATGTTTAGAAAGATCACGATA
>JAUVLE010000110.1 GCA_030595905.1 Candidatus Cloacimonadota bacterium
CTTCGATTACCGGACAGGAAGTTCCGGGAGGCGCATCATAAATTTTAATTGTTCTATCAGGAAAATTTTTATCTACGTAATCTAAAGTTTGCTTAATAAGCGGGACTGCCTGTTCTTCGCCGATAATAAGTTTGCTCTCGATAAAATTCAGATTTCCCGATTTGGAATGTTTCAATTCTCCCATTTTTTTAGGTTTCATAGGAAGAGAATTTGTCGGGCATAATTCGCTGCAAGCATAACAACTGTGGCATAATTCAGGAAAGACCATTATTATCTTACTAAGTTTCATAACGGCGTTGAAATTACACACTTTCTGACAATTCCCGCAAAGAATACATTCGTCTTTTTTCCATTCGGGGATCATTTTATATTTATCTTCTTCGCAGATTTTTTTGCCGGAAATAAATAAACCTGAATTTGGTTCTTCCACATCGAGATCGGTAAGAACTATAGGCTGTTTTTCTGCTAATAAAGAAACAAGATTTGTGGAAACAGTAGTTTTACCTGTTCCGCCCTTTCCGCTGGCAATTGCTATTTTCATGTTTTTCCTTTCGATATTTTTCAGAACAGGATTATTTCTTTTTTTCAGGAGGTATTACTAAAACCGGAATTGGTGATCGTGAAATTAGAGAATTGTGAATACTTCCCATTAAGAGATGATAAAATTTCCCGTGTTTATGAGAGCCGATAATAATGAGATCAGCCTTGAATATTTCAGTTTCCTTTAATATATTATCTACTGTCGGACCCTCCATTAAAATACATTTTACCTTTATTCCATCTTGAGCAAGACTATCATGGATTTTTTTTAGTTCCTTTTTTATTTGTTTTTTTTTAATTTCTATTAATTCGATTGATGGTTGTTGATGTAATTCTGTAGTGATCGCATTAATATAAGATTCTATTGCTTCAGAATGAACTATAAGTAATTCAGCTTTTAATTCTTTTGTCAGGTCTTTTGCAAAATTAATAACCTTATTTGTTATATCCAAAAAGTCAATTGCTACTAAAATTCTTCTCATAATAACCTCTTAAAAAAGTATTACTGGATTCAGCAAAATGAACTCCATTATTGCATACATCTCAAAGCAACGTTTAGTGATCGCAGAGATTATCACCGGATGCTAATCCTTCTGAAATGTAAGTTTCTACTAGTCCTTTAAGATTATCAGATTGTAATCCAATAATCACTTCAATATTATTTTGTGCAAAAAGCTGTTGTGCTCTGCTTCCCATTCCACCGGCAATAATTGCTGTACATCCCAGTTCCCGCAGAAAAGCAGGATGTGAACCTGGTTCGTGTGGTGGTGCTGATACAAATTCTTCCTTGATTATTTTATCATCTGCAACTTCGTAAATTGCAAATTTTTCACAATGTCCGAAATGTGCACTTAAAATTCCACCTGTTGTTGGTATTGCGATTTTTTTGTTCATTTTTTCTCCTGTTTATGTTTCCTTGTTACTAAACCCCAGCTTAGTAATCTTAACATCTAATTATTTGTACATCCAAGCTGGGGCTTGGATACAAGATATTTAACAGTCAATATTTTTTGTTTGTATTGTTGGTTTTGTTAGTTGCTATTTTTTCTATTTTTTCGTTATCTACAACCGAATATTCGGCATTGATAACTTTTCTTTTATCCGGTTTATCTTCAATCTGTTTCGGATGAACTACTTTATTGAACAGTTTCTTTATTTTACTGTTTTCAGTTGTCAGGTCTTTAATTACTGTTCCCGCAATGGCGGTGATTACTGTTCCCAAAATAGAATTTCTTCCACGATGAGGTTTATTTCGTCTATTCCTGTATTTATATCCGCCATAGTGTTTTCCGTCTGTCATGCTATTCATCTCCTTGTAAAGAAAGGATAGGCGATAATTAATCGCCTATCCTCGATGAATTATTCATCTTTTTTTTTCAATTCGGAAAGACGCTTTTCCATTTCTTTGAGTTCATTCTTCAGTGCATCCATTTCTGATTCGAGATATTTTACTTCATCTTTTGCCGAATATTGAGGAGTTGGATAATTAGGATAAACTGGATATTGATATCCACGATCGTAACCGAATCCTTGTCTGTATCCTCTTCCGTAACCTCTTCCAAAGCCACGACCGAAGCCCCTTCCAAAGCCTGCTCCACCGCGTGGCGCACCTTTGGTAAACCCGGGACTTTCGTAGCCGGTGCAATACCCTAAGCCTCTACCTGTCACTGATCCCATTCCTTCCGGACCTGTTCTGTCACCTCTTGGCATAATAACCTCCTTATTTTTTTGATTATACAAAATTACCTATTTCTGTTTCTTCCACGACCAGTTCCCTGGCTTCGTGAATTTCCAATATTACGTTCTTGGCCTTGTCTTTGGCCTTGACCTTGACTTTGACCTTTGCCACGTCCCATATTGTTTCCGGTAGCTTTCCCTAAACCGCGACCTGTCCTAGGTCCTTTTCCATCGGGTCCTGTTCTATCTCCACCTGGCATAATCTTACCTCCCTCTTCTATTATTTCTATTTCTACAACATCTTCCATGCCCGAATCCTCCGGCAAGATCCATTAGATTTTTTGAACCGCAGGAGGGACAGGATGTAATATTTCCTTCAAAGTTTGTATTGAACATATGACCACAATAAAGACATTTAATAATATTTCCACGGAAATGTATATTACCTCCGTCTATCTGAAGTTGTTTACCTTTTATAAGAAATTCAGCGATTTTCTTTCGTGCATCTTCAATAAGTCTGGTAAATGTAGAACGGGAAATTTCCATCTCTTCAGAGGCTTCAACATGATTCATCTGAAGATGGTCTGCAAGCCGGATGGCTTCATATTCATCAATTGTTAGTTCTGTTATTTCTAATGATTGCCCTCTTACACCCACAGGTTTAAATTTGGTGTAAATGGGAGGTCTGTGAATCATCCGTTCTTTTTTTTGCCGCGGCATATATTCTCCTTCTTAAAATTACAAAGATAAGATAATGCACATATGTGCAAATGTCAAATTAAAAAAAAAGGCAGATCAAAAAATCTGCCTTTTTCTGAAATTCTGTGAATATTTTTTTAAGATTCCAATTCTTCCTTAACTTTTTTGATTATCCTAAAGTTCTCTTTAACTATTTTGAATTCTTCTTTCTTCATTTCTTCTTTCATATCAGAGATGGATTGCTCGATATCTTTGATTTGCTTTTCAAGTTGCTTTTTTTCTTCTTCACTCACTGCCTGTCCCAGTTTCTCTTTGAGTACTAGATGACTTTCCTTTGTTTGTTCAAGAATTGCAGTCGTCATTTCATAGCCAATTCCAACCATTTCCACGTATGCAGTTATGGCAGAGAGTTGAGAATATTCATCGAAAGGAATATTCGTTTCTTTTTTAATTATACTTTTAAGATCTTTTCCAGCCATACTTGCTTCGACTGCTGCTATTGTAGCGATCTGGAAGTGAATGTCGGGATATTTTTCATTTAGCTTATTAATAGCTATGTAGAATTTTTTTACTTCTTTTTCGTTCAACTTCACTTTTTCGACATCAATATCTTCAAGACTCTTGGCAGTTTCTGCCACATCACCTGCGGCATCGTAAACCTTTTTTGCCGCATTCATTGCTTCTTTTGCTTCTTTCATTTTCCCACAACTCAGTAAAGTGAGGGAAATGACAACGGAAAAAATAATGATTTTTTTCATTGGTTCTCCTTTATTTGTTTTTGAATTTTTATTACAGGGAACGTCAATTGTTCAATATATCCATCGACTTTTGCCCGATAGAATATTCCATCTTTCCACAGCAGAGCTTCTCCCTTATTTCCATATTGTATTCCGGTATCTACCGGTATGACCTTATCTTTAAAAAAAGGATTTATAAAATCCTGTGTGGTATGTCCCACCACAACTTCCGTGACATTCATATATATCAAAGTCTCGAATAAGATGTGCTGTTCTATCTGTTTTTCATCTTCCGTATCCATGAAATAACCACGATACCAGAATGGTCCGATGCTTCCAAATATAAAATTTAACAGATCATTATATTTAATTTTTTCCTGTGGAGAATCTATATTAACTCGAATTCTATTATTTATTTCTTCAATAGTGTGATTCAATTCTGTGAAATGAGGGTGAATTCCTGCATGAACAAAAAGGATATTATTAATTACCTCTATCGTGTTTTTGGAACGTAACCAGCGACCAAGTTCGGATGTATCGGAATATAAAGATGGGACATCCATTTCCATTATTTCCGCTACTTTTGTATATTTGTCATGGACATATCTTGTGTTACCCTGAAGAACCATGATCTCATGATTTCCCAGAAGAAAATGAACTTTTCCTTTCCATTGTTCTGCTTCTCGTTCCAGTCTGTGGATAAGCCAAAGGCATTCTGTTACTTGATTTCCTCTATCAAAAACATCTCCAATGATAACGAGATGACCATTGCCCCAGTTCCATTCCATGTTTCTATCAAGAATACCGTTACCTCTAAGGATTTCGACAAATCTATTATATTGGCCGTGAATATCACTGACGACGAAAATCTTAGGAACGTTTGTATAAATAGTTGGATCGATAGTCGGCGGAAAAGAAGATATCTCAAATTCACTGTCAAAGCCACCAAGAGAAACTGTAAAATCTCCATGTTCCTTAACAACAACTTCTTCAGAGATATAATTTCCATTCCAGAGGTATTTTACTATTGCTTTCCCTTCTTCCCAGAATATATATGGTCCTTCCGTAAGTTTTTTATATGGACCAGTTTCTCCAAATTGGATCTGTTGTGAAAAAAGACAAATCGAAAAAAAAGATATAAATATTAAAAAAAATATCCTTCTTTTTTCAATCATTTTTTTCACCTTTTTCTAATTTATTCTATGTCAGTAATTTATTAAAAGGATAATTAGCAACTATTTTTTTGATATTTAATTTGTGAAATTGTCTTTCACCGAAAAGCCGATAATGAGGATTGTATCTTTTTCGATAAATTATATTATGGGAAACCAGGTAATTTTTCTGTTCGAATAACTTGCGAAGGTGATGGCTGGCTTCGTCAAAATCTGTGATTTTGACAGAAGATTTTTTTAAGATCGATTCGATCTGCTGCCAATGATCAAGCCATTTATCATAGGAAAGCTTTGGAGCAGCTTGACTGCTTCTGATAAAACCTTCAAAAAAATCTTCGAAGCTGACGAGTTGATATTTAATCACTGCAAGATTGATGCGGTAAAATTTACCAAGGAAACTAACATCTTGATATAAATGATTTTCAAAACTCGTCGCTGAAGCCAGCTCCTTTTGCAGGAAATTTCTCGCTTTCTCTTCACTTTCGATGAAATGTCCGGGTCCGAAAGTTCCCTGGAAAAATAATTTATAATAATCAATTAAATTAGCTTGCGGATGAAGTTCATATTCAGTTAACGCCAGATTTAATATTTTACTATTTAGCACGAAAAAATGTTCCTCTTTTCTGCTGCTCAGAAGTTATCATACCTTCATGTAGAAGTTCGCTGAGGTATTTATTTATTTCGTTTATATGGATTCCCAGCATTTCAGAAAGATCTTGATCTGTGCATGGTCGGCGTTTGATAGTCTCGATGATCTGTTCTTCGATATTTTTGTGATAGCTTCTGATCTTATTTCGGGATTGGAATTTCGCGATGATTGCAACCGGTAATGGCTTGAAATGATCAGCGATTTCTTCCATTCTGCTTTTTGAAACCGGTTCGATCCAACTTTCTGTTCCTGGTCGATCCAGAGTATTTAATTGAACCTTATCCGGTGCGATCGACTCGATAGCTTTTTTAAGAGAAGTAAGTTCTTCTTTTGTATCATTCAAGCCGGGAACAATAAAGATTTCCAGCCAGATAGTTCCTCTAAAATCTTTTCTGAATTGTATAAGTCCTTCGATAATTCTTTTATTATCCAGCTTTGGATTTGGGCGATTTATTTTTTTGAATACCTCGTCACTTACTGCATCGAGAGAGGGAAGAAGCAGATCGATATTCATGATCTCCGCTCTAACCTGCTCATTATAAAGCAAGGAGGCATTGGTGAGAAGTGCCAGTTTATATTGCGAATAATTTTTCTTTATAAATGTAATTATTTTTCCTATTCCGTCATGCAGAAGTGGTTCTCCGGCACCTGAGAAAGTAATGTAATCAAGCTCCGGTTTTTGATCAAGATAGTTTTTCAATTCAGATAGAATATCATTTAATGGAACATATTCTTTTCTGTCGATAGTAAGATTTGTTGTTCTGCCGACTTCGCAATAAACGCAATTCAGGCTGCATACTTTATGCGGAACCAGATCCACACCAAGAGATATTCCCAATCTTCGTGAAGGAACCGGACCGAATAAATGTTTGTATTTCATAATATCTTTTTTTTTATCTTCCGAGCGAATAAAATCCTTCGGAACAGTGAAGGTGAGTAAATACTATCAACCGTTCGCAATGTCTGTGAGCATTGCGAAGGTTTAAAGTCTTTCAAACATAATTTTTCCATTATCATCAATATGTTTTTTTAGCTCATTATTTGAAATAGTTTTATAATCGACAACATCGAAAAAAAAAGGAAGCGGTAATTCATCATTCAGTATTCCGGAAAGCCGGGTGATAGTTTCTTTTGAGATGTTTTCTCCCTTAATTGCAATATCAATATCAGAACCTTTTTTGTAATTTCCTATTGCTCGTGAACCAAAAATTATAACTCGTTCTACTTCAGTAAATTCTTGAACTGCTTTTAGAATGCAGTCAATATCTCTTTCATTTAAACCATATTTCATTTCATAGATTCCAAAATCATAAAATCATAATAAGCTTTAATTGCCGGGTAATATTTTTTTGATATCAATTTGGCAATTTCTACTGCAGTTTCTTCATCATAAGTATGAACTGTCAGGTTCCTATCACTTAATGCATCTATCCAGATATGTCCATCTTCGATGATTCCGGATTGCAAAGCTTGTTTTATTGAATCACGAGGACTTTGAAGAATAAATCCTTTATTCTCAAGGTAGTCTTTCATTAATCTCCATGAAAGTTCGAAAGTCATTTCAAAAAACTGGATGATCCCGGCTCGTTCAATTTCTGAAGGTTCAGAGATATCAATATATTTTTCTAATAATAGAAAAGCCTTCTTGAAATTTTGGAATCTCTGTTTCCAACGGATTTCTTTATTATTCATGTTTAATTCCTTATTACATTTTTCCCTTAACTTCTTCCTCAACTTTTAAAGCCAAATTAGT
This sequence comes from Candidatus Cloacimonadota bacterium, assembly GCA_030595905.1. Taxonomy (GTDB): domain Bacteria; phylum Cloacimonadota; class Cloacimonadia; order Cloacimonadales; family TCS61; genus JACNIV01. The sequence goes on from JAUVLE010000110.1 coordinate 7,228, forward strand.
AACCTTTTCCAGCAATTCATCAGCCTGTGTAAGTGTGTCGAATTTGAATTTTTCATCTTCGATGCTGCCCATATTGATTTTAACATTTAAGTAAGCAGATTTTGCAGCCGCATTTGCTGTGATGGCTGCCACACCCGCATCGGAAAGAGCATTTTCGTTTCCGATCTTTGCAACTTTCTGTGCAAGTTTCACTGCCTCCAAAGCTATCTTCATAGTCTCCATCGGTACCAGGATAGCATTTTTTGTAGTTTCCTGGATAGCGACATTGCGTATTTTCTTTTCTTCATCTGTCTTTTTGGGAAGGCGTGTTGCATCCATCATATCATAAAATGCCTGTGTGTCTTTATCGATTGCATCGATGGAACACTCTTTAATATTTTGTCCTGTTTCTGCCAGAACTTTAGCTTCATCCCACACTTTCTCATAACCTTTTTTACCAAATGTAAGATTGGAAACCATGGCAGAAAGTGCTCCGGACATGGAAGAACAAAGAGCAGCTACACTACCACCTCCGGGAGCGGGAGAATCTGTGGAAAGCTCATCTGAAAATTCGTTAATTGTCATATTTACCAGGTTATCTTTTTCTGCGATTGCATATTCGATCACCTTTTCATCAACATCGAAAGAAGATAGATCATCCAGTCCCATAGATTGAACAGCTGTTTCAATGATCATTTTTTCCGGGATACCGGCACTTTCATCCAGACGGTTCAGGTAGTATTTCCCTGCCATCAGGATCGCTTCTTTGGGAAGTAGACCCACAAGCTCGCTTCCTGTAATCTGAATTCCCATATCTTTTGCAAGTTCACGAACTTTCTCCAGAACAAGATGAGGAGGAGTTATTTTGTAATTCGTCAGGTTAATGCTGATCTGGGCACGATTATATTCATCTATGTACCAGCCCACGGCTTTACAGTTTTTAAATAAACCGGGAACCATCAGTTTTTTACCGTCTTTATCTTTTATGATCTTGCCTTTTTCATCACGTTTAAAACGACCTTTTTCACGAATTGAAAGAGCTAGATCATGAGCTTTCTTCTTATCGCGTGAGTTCAGATTTATATTATATGCTATCAGGAATTCCCGGGCAGAAATTGCTGTAGCTCCCGATTTTGCATTAAATTTGTTCTGGCCAAAATCCGGGTTCCAATATTTATCACCTTCGCGTGCTGCTAAGCCTTCGTATTCTCCTTTGCGTGCTTCTGCCAGGTTTTTCCATTCAGATTTGGAAGCGGCATATTCATATAAGTAGATGGGAATTCCAAGTTCTTCACCAACCCGCTTGCCAACCTTTTTTGCATATTCCACGCAATCATCCATAGTTACACCGGAAACCGGAACAAATGGACATACATCGGTTGCACCCATGCGGGGATGAGCACCGTGATGTTTACTCATATCGATAAGCTGGGAAGCTTTTTTAATTGACTGGAAGGCAGCTTCCATGGCAGAATCCGGGTCTCCTACAAAAGTTACAACAGTTCTGTTTGTATCTGCACCGGGATCTACATCCAGAAGAAAAGCTCCTTTTACCGATTTTATGGCATTAGTAATTTGATCTATAATTTTCAGATCTCGCCCTTCACTGAAATTGGGAACACATTCGACAATTTTCATTTTTTTCTCCTATTTATAGAACACGGATGAAGCAGATTTTGCGGATTCTCACGGATTTTTTTCCTTAGAGATCATGAATTTCAGCTTCATTTATTGGGAATTAATGTTTTCATCTTTTTTAAGTTATTTCCTCAACAGGAAGCAAAACTATCTTTCCGATTTCGTCTTTTACAAAACCAACACTATAATTTCTACACTTAACAACCTACATTTATATCAATTAACTATTAGAGTGAACTGTTAAAACAGAGCGTTTTTAAGTCAATTTTTTTGTTAGAAAAAGTTTAATCTAAAGAATTCCTCAATGCTTGCGTTGGGGTTTCCATATTTTCTCCCCTGATTTAGGGGAGATGTCATTTGGTGAATGACAGAGGGGTTAAATATTGAAAATTCGTGTTTAAGCTTGCTTAAATAAAAAATACTCCCTGGCTTGCCACGGGGATAGTCAACTTTAAGAATTTTCTTTATTCTAAAAAGTAAATCTATGATTTTTTTATTTACATTCCGAACGGTCGAATCTGCGAATGTTGAAGAGAACCTTCGGAACGGTGAAAAATTTAATTGATTGCCAACCTCCGAATGTTTCCGAACTTTTTCGGGATCTTCTAAGTGTTGGTTGAGTTTGCAAACATTCAGATGTCTGATGACAATCAGAAGTTTGCTTTTTCTCATTCCTT
>JAUVLE010000269.1 GCA_030595905.1 Candidatus Cloacimonadota bacterium
AGTTATACCTTTATCGGTTATTTTACTAAAGATTTTTCTTTCTATCGGGCGCAGTTTAATTCCTCATAAAATAAATTTTTGGACAGAAACTTTGCCGGTTAGAAAATTGTCAAAGGTAAATAAAATATGAAAAAGATATTATTGATAATTTATTATTGGCCGCCGAGTGGCGGATCGGGAGTGCAGCGCTGGGTAAAATTCGTGAAGTATCTTCCGCAGTTTGAATGGATGCCGACCGTGATTACAACAAAAGATGGCGATTATCCTGTATTGGATCGATCTTTGTTAAAAGAAATTCCACCGAATATTAAGATCATTAGAACCAAAACGCCGATTTTCAAAAATTTATTTAGGAAACTTATTGGAAAGCAGTCTTCAATTCCTTATGGAAGTCTGGAAATTCAAAAAGAAGATAGCATTTTTAAGAAATTTCTGATCAATTTCAGAATCAATTTTATTATACCGGATATTAGAAAAATTTGGAATAGACATGCATATAAAGCTGCAAAAAGGGAATTGAAATTAGGAAATTATGATGCTGTTATAACGTCCGGTCCTCCACACTCTACTCATTTAATAGGTTACAAATTAAAACAGAAATTCAATATCAAATGGATTTCGGATTTCCGTGATCCATGGACGGAAATCGATTACCTGAAAAAAGTAAAGCGTTGCAGGTTAACGGAAAAATTAGATAAAAAGCTCGAATCGAAAGTGATAATGAAAAGCGATATTGTACTTGGTATTAACCGAAAAATCCTAACAGAATTAAATTCAATAGATAAGGGATTCATCATTCCCAACGGATTTGATTCTGCAGATTTTGCTGGAATTCAAAAGAAAAAAACAGATAAATTTGAGATCAACTATTTTGGGAGCATAGCATCAGAACGCAATCCGGTGATTATATTAAAGGCTGTTAATAAGATTATTACAGATCAAACTGAAATTCAAATGAATTTTTGGGGAAATATTATTACTGATGTAAAAGCTGAATTGCACAAATTAGATACAAATAAAATCATAAAATTCCACGATTATATTACACATGTTGAAATGTTGCAAAAAATGGTAAATTCATCACTGCTTCTACTTATTATAAATAATGTTCCCGATAATAAAGGAATTTTAACCGGCAAGATTTATGAATACCTCAATTCCGAAATTCCAATTTTAGCTATTGGACCCGAAAATGGAGAAGCTGCTGTAATTCTTAATAAAACAAATAGCGGGAAAATGTTTGATTATGAAAAGATCGACGAGATGCAGAATTTTATTGAAGAGATCTATCATAATAAAATCCACTTTTCTTTTACCGGTGTGGAAGTTTATGAAAGAAAAAATCTAACTAAGAAACTTGTGAAAGTATTGGGACAATAACTAAAAAACCAGCCCGAGAATATTCCCGGGCTGTATAAAACCTATTTCAACAGTAACATTTTTCTGGTTTTCACAGATTTACCATCACTTACTAAACGATAGAAATAGACTCCTGAACTTACTTCTTTTCCAAAAGTATCTTTACTATCCCAAACAAGTTTATGAAAACCTTTATCGAATTTTTCATTAACGAGGGTTTTCACTTTTTGTCCTCTGATGTTGTAGATCGTAAGATTTACTTTGCTGTCATTAGGTAGTGAGAAAGAAATTGTCGTTTCCGGATTAAATGGATTTGGGTAATTATGATGTAATACGCATTTCTTAACTTGTGGAATATCATTATTAATGTGTTTTCCGGTTCTAATCGATTCTAAAAGCATATTTGTTATTTCCTGATGACTTTCCCACGAGATAGGTCTCAGATAACTCAACCTGCCGTTTGCTCGACCATTAGCTTCAAGATATGTATTACCTACATCGATAACAGCGTAGCAGGAATCTTGGTAAGTTGGATTATTGAGCAAGATATCTTCATAATGGTAAATTGCATCATCAAATAACAATAAAGACCTGTTTGTGAGAGCAATATAACTACTAAAGATTTCTTCCATAAACTCAGAAGGATTTGAAGCTATTTTTTCTTCCAGATAAACTTTTAATCCAAGCTCGTTCTCAATTTCGAAATAGCAATTATTAAAGATATGCAACTGAGATTTGATCTTCGATCGTTTCGATATTATCTTCTATGACTTGCTTAAATAGATCTATTGCTTCGTTTGGTTGTTCTTCATATAATTTTTCACATGCTTGCTGAAAAATTGTTAATGAATCACTTATGTTGCTAAATATGGTTTGCGGTTCCCTATCCCAAGGTTCATAGTGAATTAGCACATGAGGATACAAGGTCTGTTCAATAAGTTCAGGATCATCTGCTCCCCACCAGTTATTTTGAGCATTAATAGGATATTCATCTAATGGATTACATAAAAAATTAAAATCAGCATTGTCGCAAATATCATTATGACCACCTTCCAGAGATGGTGAAGCACGATTACTATGGAAGGCTATAAAGTTATGCATAACACCATTATGTCCAATATCAGGGTTGGTTTCTAGAGGATAACCAAAGAATGGTGAAGCATTATTAAAGCAGGTTACACCCCAGTAGTTATTTATTATTTCATTTACATTAACATAAAAAGAAGAATTATAGAAACTGAGACCAACACTATTATTTGATATTCTATTTTTATTCAGTTTATGGCTTTTACAATAATAGTAAGACAATCCACAATTTGCATTTTGAATTATTGAGTGTTTTATCTCAGAAATTCTTCTATGATTAAAAGTTATGCCATTCCAGTAATATCTGTTTTCATTATTACATAGTCCACCGAATCTGATAGAATCTTCTTCAGTTCCAATACAGATTAAACCACCTGGATTAGGCACCTCATAAATTCCTGTAAAATTAAGAGATTTGTTTTTCTCAAATCTTATTTCAGTTCCTTCTTCTATTGTTAATGTATTACCCTGTAGTATTTCTATGTCCTTCTCAATAACAGCATCATGTTTTAAGGTGATATTTTCATTGATTTCTTCAGGTAAAGGCTGATAGTAACTGCCAGTGTTGCGAGAATTATTTTGGTACTGAGGCCATTCTGATGTAGATTGTTCAGAAAAAGAAAAGGGAAATTTAAATAAATGCCCATTGTTGTTTAATAAGATAATTGCCATATCAGTTTGTTCAGAGAATGACGCAGTTGTAAGATCATGGAAGTTTCCCATTATATCCCATTCGGTAATAGCATTTCCATCATTATCATATATAAGAAAATTGGTAGATGTAATAATGAGAAGTTCTTGTTCAATATCTGAGTTAATATTTATTAAAGATCTTAATTTTAAGAGACTTGGACTATTTAATGAAATTTCTGAAATTATATTCCCCCCACAATCAAATAAAAAATG
>JAUVLE010000146.1 GCA_030595905.1 Candidatus Cloacimonadota bacterium
GCTTCAGCAGCTTTAAATCCCGTATCGGGATAATCCATTGATTCAGTAGAATGAGTGCCGAAATCGGTAACATCATATTCTGAAAGGAAATCCTTTATGGCTTCTTTCAGATCAAATCCGGCATGATCGGAAGCAAGAGCAATCTTCATTTTTCCCATTACTCTGCCATTATGCAGGCAAATGCTATTGAATAGAGTTTACTCTTTTCACTATCTCCCCGTGAGGGAAGAACAGCCGGAACCCTGGTTCCTACAATATATGTGGCGATCTCAGCATTAGCCAGTTTCGTAACTGTTTTAAAGAAAGTATTCGCAGATTCCAGGTTTGGGAATACAAGGCAGTCTGCATCGCCTTCAACACAACTTTTTAAACCTTTTATTTTTACACTTTGGGGATCGATAGCAACATCGAGTGCCAGAGGTCCATCGATGCAGGCATGTTTGATCTGACCGCGTTCTCCCATTTTAGAAATAATCGCAGCATCGACGCAGGATTGTATCTTGGGATTAGATTTCTCGGTAAAAGAAATAAGAGCAACTTTGGGTTTTTCTACTCCGATCTTCCTGGCTGTATCGATCACATAATTTGTAATAGCTATTTTTTGTTGAATATCCGGTGCCGGTATGAAAGCAGCATCGGCGAATACGATCAATTTATGATATGAGGGGATTTCTGTAATGCTGATGTGCGTAAGTGTAGCTTTGGGTATCATCAGACCATCCACTTTATCCAGGATGGCCCGAAGGTATTTTTCAGTGGAAATAAGACCTTTCATTAATACGTCACCTTTACCCTCGTTGATCAGTTGAACAGCTTTCTGACCGGATTTTTTCTCATCCGGTTCATGAACTATTGTAAAGCAGGAAGGATCGATATTGTTTTCTTGAGAAACTTTTTCTATGGTCTCTTTATCTCCCACCAGAGTTATTTCTGCAAAATTTAAATCGTAAGCTTCTTTCACGGCAAGCAAAGTATTTACATCCTGTCCATAAGCAACAACGATTCGTTTCTTACTCTTTGATTTTGCCAGGTCGATCAGCTCTTTGAGTTTTGTAACGGGCATTTATCCTCCAAATATTTTAATAAACTTCAAAGCAAAACTTTGTTAATAATGTTTGGTGTCAAGCAAATAACAAAAATTGCTTTCTTATGCGTGAAATAGTATTAAATCGAATGGGAAAAGTTAAATAATATTGGATAATATAGAGGGTAAGAATGTAAGAAGCGATTGTTTTTTGTCAGACTTGCTCCGCAGCGACTTGTCTCGGCGTAATGAAGTGTAGACGGAAGTGTGGAGCGAGAATGACAAACTCTAACATTCGCAATCCTCGATTCATACTCTCTTAATTCATTGCGAAACAAGTGTTGCTCAATTCCTTATTGAAAGAAACCCGCAGGTGCATTGTTAACTATAGTTTCTATAATCAGATTCCCAATTCTTGTCTTCCTGTTTTTATTAAAATATCATATGCACTACATATATTTGTAGTTAAATCATGTATTTTATCAACAACTTTAGTAAATCTTTCTGGTTGTTCGTATTCCCATTCAGGAGGAACTGTGTGAAAATCTATGTTATTTTCTAAAGACCATGTGTTAAGACTTATAATTGAGACAAAATCTGGAATTAATTTCTTTAGATTTTCTAAAGATTTATTCAGTTTTTCATGTATAAATTCAAAATTGGGATCATCCATAATATGAACAAAATGAAAAAAATCTTGGAGATTTTTATTTTCATAAGCAAAACCTGCAAAATTATTATACCTAATAAAATCTATTGACTCAGTATGGGGTAACAATTTATTCTTTATTCGTAATAATAAATCTCTATCAAGTTTTTTATGTTCCTCGCTGTATTTAATTTTTCTTTTTTTTAGTAAAAACTTTATTCTATAAAGGAGTGCTATAATTAATAAGATCAAAAGATATTTTACACTAAGTTCATAATTTATCATGTACAAAATAGTTTCTTTCATTGAAACTTTTTTTATTAAACTTATAATTGTTGAAAGTGCAAAAGTTATTAATGTAATAATACTAAAAGCTAATATATTGCTCCATACGGGATCTTTCCAGATTTTAGAAAATAGCTTTTTCATAATTTCTCCATTAAAACACTAAGTATTATAATTTCGTCTAAATGTATCCCGACCTAAAAGATCATGGCTACATTAATTCCTTATATTCTTCCAATCCCTTTCTGAATATTTTCATTGCTTTTAAAAGATCATTCTCATTCAGTACATAAGCAATTCTCACTTCACTTTTGCCCAGTTCGGGAGTTGCATAAAAACCTTGAGCAGGCGCAAACATAACCGTCTCATTCTCAAAGGAATATTCTTCCAGCATCCATTTTGCAAAATCTTCCGCATCTTTTATGGGAAGCTTGGCAATAACATAGAAAGCACCATTCGGCATAACGCATACAACATCATCGATATTCTTCAATTGCTTAAACACAATATTTCTTCGTTTATCATACTCCTTAAGGATATCCACGAAATATTCGGCTTCGATATCGATGGCGGCATTGGCGGCAAGCTGGTCTATGGTGGGTGGACATAATCTTGCCTGGGCAAATTTCATAGTGGATGCAATAATTTCTTTGTTCCTTGAGATAAAACATCCGATCCTTGCTCCGCAGGCACTGTATCTTTTGGAAATACTATCTACCATAATAGCTCTGTCCTCCATTCCTTCGATGTCCAGAATGCTTGTGTGTGAAAGTCCGTCATAAACGAATTCCCTGTAAACTTCGTCGGAAATAACGAAAAGGTCATGCTGTCTGGCGATTTTAGAAATACGGTTCAGATCATCTTCCGGATAAACGGTTCCGGTTGGATTCCCCGGGTTGCACAGCATAATTGCCTTTGTCCTGGAAGAGATCAGTGATTCTATCTTTTCATTGGAAGGAAGTTTAAATCCATCCTCTGCGAATGTAGTTAACGGCATTATCTTTACGCCGGTCATACTGGCAAAACCATTGTAATTTGTATAGAATGGTTCGGGAATGATCATCTCATCACCTTCGTTGCATGTAACCAGCATGGCAAAGATGATAGCTTCCGAGCCGGCAGTGGTTACGATGATATCTTCCTTTTGGATTTCAATTCCGTGCTTTTTGTAATATTTCACAAGGTTCGTGCGATAGACGTCTAAACCCTGGGAAGGACCATAACAAAGAACTTTATCATGGTAATTTTTATAAACATTCAGCATTTCCTGTGGCGTTTTAATGTCCGGCTGTCCGATGTTCAAATGATAAATATGTATTCCTTTTTTCTTTGCAGCATCTGCAAAAGGCATCAATTTCCTGATAGGAGATGCCTGGATATCGATAGCTCTATCTGACAACTTCATTTTTTCCTCTTTTTTTTATTTTATTTTGTTTTGTTAAATTATCCATTGCTTTCTGAACTTCCTGCACTTTCGCTTTGATCTCGCCTTTGGAGTTCACAAAAATTGGCTCGCCGTATGTTACATTTACCCGACTGAAAAAAAGTGGTAAACGGAATCTATCCCACGAATTAAAAATTATTTCCTTCTTCATATCTACGACCACAGGAACGATTGGTTCCCCGGTAAAATAAGATAAAAAGACTACACCATCCTTTACCTTTCCAACAGGACCTTTAGGTCCATCCGGGGTGATGCCAATGCAGCGATCTTGTGATAGCTTAATTAGTTCTCTCATTGCCGAACTCCCGCCACGGCGGGATGAGCCGCGGGATGTGATATATCCCAATAAATGTGCAGGACCTGCTATCAGATCACCATCCTTGGAACTGGAGATCAAAATCAATGCTTTATTAAATTTATTCAGAAATAAAAGCGGGATCATATTCCTGTGCCAGAAAGCATAAATGACATTTCCTTCCGGTTTGGAAGTTCTGATATTGAATCTGAGTGTGCTTCCCAGGATCAGCACAAAAAGAGCTGCAATGTATTTTTCCAGGAAGAAAAGGATATTTTTCATTGGAAAAATTTCTCGATAATATCCGCTACTTCCCGAGATGCGGATTTACTTCCCAGGATGTTATGGAGTTCCTTCAATTCCGAAGAAATTCTGTTATATTTTTCTTTGGAACTAATTATCTCGTTGATCTTTTCATAGATGTGTTTTCCATTAACTTCATCCTGGATAAGTTCGGGAACTATATCTTTGTCGAGTACGATATTCGGGAGTCCTATTCTATTGATCTTAATAAATTTTTTCCCGATCTCATAAGATATTTTGCTGGTTTTATAAACAATGATGAAAGGAGTTCCCAGGTACGCTGTTTCGATGGTGGCAGTACCGGAAGTAACAACCAGAAAATCACAATATTTCATCATCTCATAACTGTTATCTTCGATAATCCTGATATTCCGGGAATCGGCTGTTATCTTCAAAAAAATATCATTTGAAACTGTTGTAGCTTTTGAGATAAGGAATTCGTAATGTTTATCATTGAAATATGAAATAGCTTTCAGGAATTCCGGGAGCAGTTTCTTGATCTCGATGTTCCTGCTTCCCGGCAGAAAACCCAGCCATTTTTTATTTGGATCGAGGTTATTCTTCTCTGTAAATTCTTTTTTTGTCATTCTTATCTTTATTTCTTCTGCGATTGGATGTCCCACATAAGAAGAGGTTACATCTTCTTTATCGAAGAATTTCTGCTCGAAAGGTAAAATGAAAGCAACATGGTCTGTAAATTGTTTAAGTTTAAAGATCCGCTTATATTTCCAAGCCCAGAATTGAGGAGAGATATAATATAGAACAGGGATATTATATTTTTTTGCCAACTTCGCAATGCGCATATTCAAACCCGGATAATCAACGAGAATGATCAGGTCGGGCGGATTGGATTGAAAGATGGTCTTTATTGTCGATTCCACTTCGATAAAGAAGGAAATGTGTTTTACAACTTCGATGAAACCCATTACACAGAAACGCTCGAATGGAAAGATCGGTCTGAATTTCTCTGCTTTCATTTTTGATCCGCCGATACCGAAATGTTCAAAATCTTTGTTTCTTTTATTTAGTTCGGCAATGACACCGGATGCATGGAAATCTGCAGAATTCTCACCGGCTATCCAGAAAATTCTTTTCATAATTTCTTATACTCCCGAATTATTCGTCCAGATCATCGAACATCCAGGATACCTTCAAAAGTTTATCTTTATCCAGCCGAAAGTTTACATAATTGGCAAAATTATCCAGAATAATCAGAGCATTGATGTTTGCATCTTTACCTTTTATATTTGAAAGCCTGCTGAAAAAAGATACATTTAAAATGTGGACATCTTTGTATATTTCCATTAATCCATTTAATTCCCAGTCGGGAGTTAATCCTCTATTAGCTCTGAAATATTGTTTCAAAAGATATGTCGATATTGTTCGATAGAGCGTTTCATTGGAACTTGCAAAAGGAAGGTGAAGTCTTACCATCGGTTTTAATTTTGCCAGAACAGGACAACCGGAACTTACCATGATAATACCGATCAGGGAACTGACGCCTTCTTGAAGAGAAGTTTTTTTTGCATAATCACGCTGCTGCGTTTGAATATGAACTTTTACATCTTCGAAAGAAACAGAATCCTTGAAAAAATCTATGATAGTGTGCATATTGGCAGCAACAGGACAATGTTTGAATTCCGAAACATTCAACGGACAATTCGGGCATTGATTGAATTCGAGTTTTGTCCAGGATGGAAGTTCTTCATAAGGCTCATGTATAAACTCCAAAGTATCGGGATGAAGCTGAACTTCAAATCTTTTTTTCGTTCCGTTTTTCTGGGAAAAAGTATAAATAAATTCCAGGTTTTCTTCCATATCCATTTTCACCTTTTATTAATTTATTGTTAAAATAATAGTTCTGTTCCTTGGTCCGTCAAATTCACAGAAAAAAATTCCCTGCCAAGTTCCCAGAATCAGATTTCCTTTACTGATAATAACATCCTGAGAGCAGCCGATCAACGAGCTTTTTATATGAGCATCGGAATTGCCTTCCAGATGCCTGAATTCCTTCATCCGGGGAATAAGTTTGTTCAAAGCAAAGATGATATCATCGCATACGGTAGGATCCGCATTTTCGTTGATAGTTACCGCTGCCGTGGTATGCGGCACATAGAGCGTTAACTTCCCGTCCTCGATATTTGAATCTATGATGAACTGGCGGACTTCAGATGTAATGTCTATCAATTCTTCCCTTTTTGAAGATCGTATGGCAATTTGTTTTATTTCCATCTTTCCTCCATCGATATATGAAATATTTATAAAAAAAATACTCGTTTTTATGTCAAATGTTATCATCATATTTTACTTGACGAATTGAACTTTACATATTTTTCAAGTTATTGTTTCCAATCTGGAGGAAAAAATGAAGAAACTTCATTTATCGAAAAACGATAAGATACTCGGTGGTGTTTGCGGCGGAATTTCAGAATCGATTGGAATTCATGCCAATATTATCCGTTTGATCTTTGTGATATCGCTGATATTCGGATTTTCCGGTGGTTGGGTTTATATTATACTTCTTGTGATACTTCCCAAAAATACCGGCAAAGAAGAGATCATCGATATCGAAGAAAATGAAAATAACAGGATATTCAGAACATGGCAGAACAGAATGATCGCCGGTGTTTGCAGTGGGATCGCAAAATATCTGAACTGGGATGTAAGTCTTGTTCGGATCATTTTTATCATAATGACCATGGCGGGCGGGATAGGAATTATTTTATATCTGTTTTTCTGGTTTATCTTCTCGAATGAAGAATAAAAGGAGTTCAAAATGCCGATTGTAACTCTGGAAAATGCCGGAGATCTTTCCTGTGAACAGAAAGAGCAGCTTATCAGGAAATTAACAGATGTAATTGTGGAGGTAACCAACAAACCAGAAAGCGCTGTTTATGTGCGCATCGATGAAGTCCCGCGTGAGAACTTTGGAGTAGGCGGGAAGAGTTTAGGATAAAATACTTAACAATAAGGGGAATCGTATTTCTCTTCAACTTTTGGGAAAAGGGATTAATTTTACCACGTGAAATCTTTTTTTATTCTACAGTGAGAATGATAGATAAAAAATTATAGACAGAGATAGGAACATAATTTGCAAAACTCATAGAACATATTAAAAGGGTTCTGCATAATTAGCAGAAAATAGAGTGAAAGTGATGAGACGAACTCAATTAGAGTTGATGAATTTGCAATAAATCCGATTTGAGTTTTTAATCACCAGGTTTTTTTTAAATAATTGATCTTTATAAACAAAT
>JAUVLE010000244.1 GCA_030595905.1 Candidatus Cloacimonadota bacterium
TTGGTAATAATTGGAATGTGTGGTATAAATATTGGGATGGTTCATATTGGCATAATGAGGTAGTAAATCAACCATTGGGAGGTGGTTGGAATTGCCGGATAGCTTTAGATAGTCAAGAACATCCTCGTATTGCTTATTTTAATCAGAATACAGATGAACTGGAATATGCCGAACCAATAATACCGGCTGGGAATATTGATGGAATTGTAACCGATTTTTACTCAGGTGAACCAATCGAAGGTGCTTGTGTGTCTCTCGGAAGTTTTTCCGATTTAACAGGATTTGATGGCACATATCTTGTGGAAAATATTCCCGTTGGTGTATACGATGGTTTAACCTGTACGGCAGAAGGATATTGTGATCTCACTTTCAATGATGTAATTGTAATGGAGAATCAGACGACTACAGTTGATTTTGCACTTTATCCGGAAACAGGTGCAGATGATCTGATTGTACCGGTTACACAACTTTTCGGCAATTACCCAAACCCGTTCAACCCATCCACCACTATCTCTTTTAATATCTCTCGCAAAGACGCAAAGAACGCAAAGATAGAAATTTATAATTTGAAAGGACAAAAAGTAAAGACCTTTGATGTTTTGGAGTGCGGTAACCACGTTACCGCTACATCATCACGGATGATGTACTCCATATCCTGGAATGGAACCGATGATAACAACCAACCTGTGAGTTCAGGAATTTATCTCTATAAACTCAAGATTAATGGAACAGATATTGCAGTAAGTAAATGTGTATTATTGAAGTAATTAGATTTATTTTTGGCGGAAAGAAACTGGAGGAAATCATGTTGAGTCTTACGAAATCCCGCTTTTCGGGGAAAAAGATATTATTTCTTTTGCTTCTAATGTTAATTTACAGCCTTTCTTTTGCCCAGGTCCAATGGCAGGAAAGTGGAGTACCTGTGCGGCAGGGAGAAAATATAGGCTGGGATCATACTTCAGTATCTTGTGATGATGAAACTTTTGTATCGATATGGACAGACACTCGTAATGGAATCCGTGGTGTTTATGCTCAAAAAATCGATACAAATGGAAATTTATTATGGGGAGAAAACGGTATTGAAATATATAATCCCGATAGAATGCAATCTCATCCAATTGCAATTTCATCTACTAATAATTCTGTAATTGTTTGTTGGCAAGACTATGATGCTGTTGAATATTATACCTCAAAGATTCGAGTTCAGAAAATTGATGCAAGTGGTAATTTTCTTTGGGGTGAAGTAGGAATTTTGCTGGAAGAAAGCGGAGCAAATGGAGGTAATCCCCAAATGGTAAAACATAGCGATGGTGGTGTTTTTATTATTTGGAATGAGACACCGCAATCTGATATAAAAGGAATAAGATTATTAGCTGATGGCTCTATTGCAGTCGGTTGGGGGCAGGGGATAGAACTTTTACCTGCCCTATATAAATTCAAAGCAAATACGGACCAAATGGATGGAGTTATCTTATCATCTTCATTATACGATGATATATATATTCAAAGAGTTGATGAAGATGGAAATAAACTTTGGGGATATAATGGAACACTTCTCTATAATGGGAGTGGAAATATCTACGATTACGAAATTGATATTTGTTCTTCAATTGCTGGTGAGTACTATTTTTCCTGGGGAATCTATAGTCAAGATGAAATAATGATGCACAAAACTGATAGCGATGGAAATCCCGTTTGGAATACACCGATCATTATTTCCGGAGAAGATTATATATCAAGATTTCTTGCAATTTGTCCATCGGATTCACAACCAATTGTAGCCTGGATTTGTGGTGAAACTTTATTTTCTCAGAAAATCGATTCGGATGGTAACTTGTTATGGGGTGAAGAAGGCATTATTGTATTCGAATCTAATTATTATTTAAATAGAGATTCTGTTATTTTAAAAGAAGATATTGCTAATGGCTGCATCTTGAGTTGGACAGATTATGACTATAATTATCATGAATGTAAATTTTTTGTTCAACGGTTAAATTCAAATGGAGATTTTCTTTTTGGAGATGATGGACTGATCTTATATGTAACTTCTAATTATGGTATATCTTCATCATTAGCAATAACAGATCAAAGATATTATTTCTGCTGGTTGGATAATTTAAACAATTTTACATCTTTAGCTCATCAAATAATCGATGAAGAAGGAAATATCTATCTGGAAGAAAACGGTGAGGAAATGTTTGTTGGACTCTCAGGTACAAGTAGTAATCTACAAATGCTATCTAATGAAGATAATCCGATAATGATATGGATAGATTATCGAAATGGACGAATATATCTTCAGATCTTAAACAGTGACGGCTCGACTGTGTTTGCAGAAGACGGGATTCCTATAACCACAATTTCCCAGTCAGACCAAAACGATTTGGATGCTGTTTATGGTGAAAACTCAGGAACTATCACTGCTGTCTGGTCGGAAAACAAAATAGAAAATGATCAGATATTTGCTCAGGGTATCGATACATCAGGTAATTATCTCTGGTCAGATAGTACGGGAATTGCTCTGACTACATCTGACAATTATTCTTATAACCCCCAGATTTCCTCTAAAGATAATTCCGGAACAGATGAGTATTATATTGGTTGGGAAGATTTCACAGATTTTATGAATCCGGTAATATATGGTCAGAAGATAATTGATGGAGAAAAACAATGGGGTGAATATGGTATTCAAATTGCAGGTGGTGACTATGCTTTCAATGAGATGATAAATGTGATCGATAGATTCTTTATCTGGTCAGAACTGAATTGGCCGATCTTGCATATGAAAGTGAAGTTAGTTGATGAAAATGGAAATACTGCTCAGGGCTGGCCGGAAAATGGATTGTTAATAACTGGTAATTCTTATTATTATGCTAATTGTAAAGTTGAACTTATTCCTTCAGGTCTTCTGATAACCTGGGAAGAATATGATGGGCAGGAAGAACAAATTTATGGTCAGATATTGGATTATGACGGTAATATTCTTTGGCAGGAAGGTGGAATTCCATTAATTGAGGGAAATTATCTTGAATATTTCGATGTTCTTTATAATGATTCTATATATCTTGTCTGGAATCAATATACCGATGATCAACAATTCAATTACTATATGCAGAAATTCGATGAAGATGGTGAAGTTCTCTGGCAGGATGGGGGAATTCAGATATCCTATTTCAATTTTGGGTCAAGTAGTGAACCAGTATTAACTTCGGTAGAGAATGATATTTTAGTAGTTTGGGAACACCGTTACGAAGATGAATACTCACAGATCAAGGCACAACTTGTTAGTCCATATGGTGATTTACAATACAACCTTACAGGCTTAACAATTTGTGATCAATTTATGGATCAGAAAAAACCGCAGGTTTATGTAAATGGAACAAATGCCTATATTTCCTGGCGGGATGAAAGATCAACTGCAATAGGAGATGAAGGTTTAATGTCAATTCCCGGTGTTTATGCTCAAAAGGTTTATCTTGAACCCACTTCTGCAGAAAATGAAATTGTTCCTGAAACAACTAAATTATTCCCAAATTACCCCAATCCCTTCAATCCAACAACAACAATAAAATTCAACACCGAAAACACTGAAGACACCGAACTAACTATTTATAATATCAAAGGTCAGAAGATAAGAACCTTTTCAAATCTCCAAATCGATAAATCACCAAATCAACAAATTATCTGGAACGGAACAGATGAAAATAACAAACTGGTAAGTTCTGGTATCTATTTCTATAAATTGAAAGTCGGCAACTTTGAAAAAACAAGAAAGATGATCCTGATGAAATAGTGTGGCTCATCAGTCCTCTGGTGAGATAAAATAAGTTTCGCCACGGTTGAATGGTTTTCGGATTCAACTGGGCAAGCATTTCACCCCAGATAGTTATCGGGGCAGGCAGGACAGATCCTCCTAAAATAATGGCGGACAAGTCCTTATGAAATAAAGGTAAATATGAAAACAAAACAAAAAATCATCTATTTAAT
>JAUVLE010000318.1 GCA_030595905.1 Candidatus Cloacimonadota bacterium
AAAATCCCTTCAATTGGAATTGGACAATTAAAATGCATCAACAAAGCCAGAGCTTTAATAAGAAAAGATGATAGAAATATTCCAACGGCAGCACCCATTAATGCAAGTATTATTGCTTCGAATAAAAAATGAAAAAAAATATCCCTGTCTGTTGCTCCGATGCTTTTTCGAATGCCTATCTCGGTCATTTTCTCATTTATGGAAATCAATAATGTGCTGAAAAGCCCGATCCCTCCAACGATCAGAGAGATGGAAGCTATTGCCGAAAGAGTGATGTTCCATTTTTTCATCATCTCATCGATTTCGTCTGTTATTTTGAACATCAATGCACCAACATCGTTAAATGAAAAATCATGAGACATATTATGTTCTGCCAGCAGATTCTGGGTTGTTGTTGTTTTCATTTTGTTAAAAGACAGGTTATCTTTTGCCTGCAAATAAATATAATCAACAGCACTATTTGCCCGCAAATATCTTGAGCCTGTCGATAACGGAATATAAACTGCTTCCAGGTTGTGCTTTCTTTCCCAACTGTTGAAATTCATCCCTGTCTGATTTAATTTATCCTTATCCAATATTCCGATTATCTTAAACCTGTTCTGTCCAATTTTGATAATTTTATCCAGAGGATCTTCTTTCGGGAAATGCTTTTCTACAAAATAATATCCTGCGATACAAGATTTTACAGCATTAGATTCCTCAAAAGAATTAAAGTATCTTCCGAATTTCAGAGGAAATGTCTTACATTCAAAGAAATTATTATTAGTTGCATTCAACTGAATATTTTCTTCTTTTTCATTAACATAAAATTTTTCGTATGAACTTATATATCCATAAATATATCTTGAATCTATTTCTCTTTTCAGCATCAGGTAATCGGAAAATGTAAGAGGTTTTGCTTCACGCTGGATATACCTGAACCGCATTCTCCTGCGTGAAAAATGGGACTCCTTTCCCGTAGATGGATAAATTATTATCGAATTGTTCCATCCCATATCTTCCATTTGCTTGGTTATAAATATTTTTAATCCGTAAATTGTAGAGAACATTGTTACTACTGCGAACACACCGATAATGATTCCCAAAAGAGTTAAGAAAGATCTCATTTTATGAGAAAAAATATTTAATAAACTGCTGTTGATACTTTCAAATATGTACATATTCTCTTAATTTCGGCTTTATTTTTTCCTGCATTAAAAAACTTCTTCACCACATTTCGGGCATTTTTTGTATTTTCCTTTTGCTTGCGAAATCCTTTCTTCAAGATAGTAATTTCCACAAGAAGGACAGGAAAGTTTCACCGGTTTATTATTAGAAATAAATTTACATTCAGGATAGTTTGTACACGAATAAAAGTATTTTCCTTTCTTATTTCGTTTTTCCGTGATCTCTCCATCTTTACATTCGGGGCATTTTATTCCAAGTGTAAATGGTTTTGTAAATTTACATTTCGGATAATTCGGACAGGATATAAATCTTCCAAATCGTCCGTTTTTAATGATCAGTTCACTTCCGCATTTCGGGCATTTTTCTTCCAGTTTTTCCGGTACCTGAATAATTATCTTTCCATTATCATCTTTGCTGTAATTCTTAATATTTTTGCATTTCGGGAAATTCGAGCAGGCAAGGAATTTCCCATTTCTCCCCCATTTGATCAACATCTCGCTTCCACATTTTTCACAGGTTATATCTGTTCGTTCGGTAACGGATCTTTTTGCTTCTTTGAAGTCGAGTTTCTTGATCAGGTCTTGCATCGAGTTATAATAATCATGCAGAAGAGTATGCCATTCTACTTCACCATATTCCACTTTATCCAGACTGCTTTCCATTTTTGCTGTGAACGAAATATTAAAGAAGTCATCAAAGTGCGAAACGAGGAATTTATTTACAGTCAACCCCAGTTCCGTGGGAAAGAATTTTTTGGTTTTCAGAACTACATATTTCCGCACCATTATCGTATTGGTTATAGCTGCATAAGTAGAAGGTCTCCCGATCCCTTTAGATTCGAGCTCCTTTATTAACATTGCTTCCGAGAATCTGATCGGTGGTTTTGTGAATAATTGAAGAGCATCGATTTTTTCAGATTCCAGCTTATCATCTTTTTTATACCCGGAATCAATGTTTTCTCCCAGGATGACCTTTGTATGAGGGAATGCTTCCGTAAATCCTTTTTCCAATATTGTATTTCCAATTGCGCCAAATTGAGCATTCCCGATCATGATCTCCATGTTTTTAGATTGCAAAGTTACTGGTATCATCTGTGTAGCAACGAATTTTTGCCAGATAAGAGTGTAGAGCTTCATTTGCTCTTTACTCAGATAATTATTTATGCTTTCGGGTGTTTGGAACGGATCAGTAGGTCGAAT
>JAUVLE010000117.1 GCA_030595905.1 Candidatus Cloacimonadota bacterium
GTAAAAATTATGAAAAAGCACTGCTTTATTATCTACAGGCGCTCAACCCGATCGAAAAATATATTGCTGAAACCCTACAGACAGAATTTGGCGGAAGAACCATTTACCTGAATAATGAGATATATTTTTCCATCCAGAACCTGCTTTCCAATATAGAATTAAAACCTGTAAAAGCCAGTGTAGAAGCTAAACGGAACAAAGCTTTAAAGCAACCATTGGTGGTAAAAGCTTTCTACTACGAAGCAGAAAAGACTCCAATTTCCAACCTGCCTCTGGTTTTCGCTTTCACTCGTGGTGATGGCGACCTGATAAAAAATATCCGTACCAATATGAGCGGTGAAGCAAGATGCAAAGTGAGCAAGATCACTTCCAATGAAAGGATGCAGATGGTGGGTGTGAAATTGGATATTTCACGTTTGATAAACCAGGACAGCACTTCTTTTGTTTATCAAAACATCTTGAAAAGCTTTCCGATTCCAACTACAAAGATCATCTTGAATGTATTCGGACTTGCATTTTGCATCGAATCTGACGAAACGAATTTTGGGAAAAAACTCAGCATTCTTCATGTGGAACCAAAGCTTAAAGAAGATTTTGCAGAGAAAGGTTTTACCTTCACGGAAGATATGAGCAAAGCCGATCTTTACGTTAAAGTTAACGCAAAATCACGGGAAGGATCGGAAATGTATGGGATGTATACTGCCTTTGTCGATCTTTCTGTTTCCGTGACCGATATGGATTCCGGTGATGAAATATATAAATGTTCACTCAATAATGTAAGTGGTCAGGGACTGGATTTTGAAAAAGCAGGATTGAAGGCATTTGAAAATGCAGCAGATGAAATTTCGGAAGATATGCTTCCGATAGTAATGAAATTGATAGCTCAATAAATGAAAAAAAAACCTTATAAGATCAGGCTTTCCAAACTTTATAAGAAATGGTATATCCTGCTTCCGGTTGCAGCGGTTCTAACTGCACTTATTTTCATGGTTTGTTCTATTTCGTTTGTTCGGGAGACTGAATATAAATTTCTTGATTCTCGTTTCAGGTTAGACCCCGTTCCGCAGAAGGCAGACACCAACATTGTTATTATAGCCATCGATGACTACAGCCTGGATTTTTTCAGTGAGAATGGGATTTCCTGGCCATGGCCCCGTTCATTCTATGGTTATGCTGTAGATTATTTTACATCTGCCGGTGCAAGATCAATAATATTTGATATGCAGTTCTACGAACCGGATATCGATAGGGAAGAGACATACGCAGAAGAAACTGACGGCATGTTTGCAAAGGCTATTGAAAATAATGGAAACGTCTATCTTGGAACGCAGCTTCTACTCGATTCGACTTATATCCATCCGGAGTTAACAAAATTTTCCATTCCGCTTGAAGAAAAAAAATTATATAAATATAATGGAGTCAGAGCACCGATCGATCCTTTTATTCAAGCTGCAAGATCTATTGGTATTATAAATTCTTCTCCTGATGGTGATGGTGTCATTCGCAGGGTTTCGATGCTTTACAGACTGAATGAAGATTTTTTTACTCAGATGGCGTTTTGTGTGTGGTTGAATCAGCAGGATGAAAACGGGAAAATAGAAATATCAGACCGGAATATAAAGATCAACGAGATAGAAATACCTGTCGATAAAAACGGGAAATATCTTCTTAACTGGTATGGGATCGAACCTTTCACAACCTATCCGTTCAGAGCTGTAATTGCTTCTGCATCTGCAGTTGCATCCGGCAATGAACCGATCCTGCCTTTGGAAACATTCAAAGATAAACATATTGTTATCGGTGCAACTGCTGCCGGTTTGATGGACCTCAAGACCAATCCTTATTCAAAAGTTATGCCAGGCTTGGAGATATGGGCTACTGCTCTCAGTAATTATTTAAATCGGGATTTTATCCGGGTTGTTCCTGACGGGATGAACTTTCTTATAACTTTTCTCGTGATTTTCCTGATCTTGTTTTCGGTTACAAATCTTAAACCAAAAAAAGCTACTTTCTTTGTACTCCTGATACTTTTTCTCATAGCTGTTATGAATTTTATCCTGTGGAAAAATAACAGGATATTGCTTAATTTCACAATGCAGTTTATCGGTTTTATTATTTCATATCTCCTGGTAAATATTCTCAGTTATTTTCTGGAAGGCAAATCTAAACGTGAGATCCGCAAGATATTTACACGCTATCTTCACACCGATGTTATCAGTCAGCTTGAAGATGATCCAGATCAGATCCAGCTTGGCGGAGAGGAAATCGATGCCACCGTTCTTTACACAGATATTTATAATTTCACAACGTTATCCGAATCTAAAAAACCGAAAGAACTCGTAGAAGACCTGAACAAATATTTTGAAAAATTGGTAGGGATGGTTTTTAATAATAGTGGTCTTCTCGATAAATATACAGGAGACGGAATTATGGCTCTTTTTGGAGCTCCCATTTCCAGACCGGATCATGCCATTCTTGCCTGTAAGTCTGCTTTTGCTCACAAAAAATACTGTGAAGACCTGATGCGGAAAGAAAAACTTACACCTGACGAAAAACTGCACCTGCAAACAAGGATCGGAATTAATTCCGGTTTATTAGTTGCAGGCAATATCGGAAGTGAAAGAAGAATGGATTATACGGCGATCGGGGATACGGTGAACCTGGCAGCTCGCCTGGAAGGTGTGAATAAAATTTACAAGACCAATATCATCATGAGCGAATCAACATATAATCATATAAAAGATATATTCTTGTGCAGAGAACTGGATTCACTGCGAGTAAAAGGAAAAACCAAACCGACAAGAATATTTGAACTGATCGCAGAATATAATGGAAAAGCAATTCCGGATTGGATAGAAGAGTATAAAAAAGCACTGGAAATGTATAGAAATGGAAACTGGCAGGAAGCCGGAAATATCTTCCTGGAACTCTCCAAACAACCTTTTGAAGATACAGCTTCTAAAATAATGCTTGCCAGATGTAAATATCTTTTGGAAATTCCACCTGCGAAATGGGATGGAATTCTTACCCTGGAGGTTAAATAATGAAAAAAATTATTATCTTTGTTTTAGTGATCTTTTCAATTTCTCTTTTAGCTCAACAAACGGGAACGGTTCAAAGAGAAAGAGCAATCATGAGAAATGGTCCCGGTTCGATCTATGAGATTATTGCGGAACTGGCAAAAGGAGCTACTTTCTCGATATTGGAAGAAGAAGATGGCTGGCTCAATATTAAGATGGAAGACTTGAACGGTTATGTATCGCAGAAAGTGATACAGGAAAGAAAAGCCGCAGATGATATTTTTGCGCAGATGGGAACTCAGAAAACCACACTTCGGGTTTCACGTCATGGGATGTCTGCCGGTGTAAAGGGATTTGCCGAGAGATTCACCCAGAAATTTGACGGCTCTCCCAACTTCGTCGATGTTTACGTTGCATTCCAAATGGACTCGCAGGAATATAAACATTTCCGCAAAAAAACATACAAAAATCTTAACAGGAAAAATAATTATAAAAAAGTTTTGATACCACCTTCCAAAGTTAAAGATTATTTTTCATTTCCGGAAGAAGGGTTGGGTATCGGGATCGCAGCCAACATTGCTTCAATGGGGATTTACAACAATCCTGCTTTGACACATTATGTGAATAGTGTGGGAAATATAGTGGTGGAAGCAACCGATGTTTATGATATAAATTATAAATTCTTTATTCTCGATACCGACAAGGTGAACGGATATGCATGTCCGGGTGGGATCGTTTTCATTACCCGTGGAATGCTGGAACTTATACGCACAGAAGCTGAACTTGCCTGCGTTCTGGCACACGAGATCGCACACGTTGCACGCCATCATGGCATGGTGGAAATGGAAGAACGGAAACATCATATCATGGCAGAAGAGGCTTTCACAGATATGGATGAAGAAATGAAATCCATGGGAATAGAACAGGATAAAGTGAGCAAAGAAGTGGAAGCAGAAATGGAAGAACTCTGCTTCGAAATTTTTGAAACTATTATAAACGGACGTTTGCAGGATTATGAAAAAGAAGCAGATGAACTGGCAGTTATTTTTGCTGCTCGTGCCGGTTATAACAGCAGACAGTTCCTTACGCTTCTTAAAAGAATGAAGTCTTCTTCCTCGCAATCTACCAATGAACATTACACCCAGGAGCAGATAGAGGAACGGATCAAGCTGATAAAGAAAGCAATAATCGGATCGGATCTGCCGGATAACCTCTTCGATCACAAAGATAGATGGGAGAGAAGGGGAAGATAACTCAAAGCTTCCGCTTTGAGAAATAATAAAGATCAAAGAATAAAGATAAAAGGCAAAAGCAAAAAGCAAAAAGATAAAAGATCAAAGGCAAAGGTAACTCAAAGCTCCTGCTTTGAGAAAGACAAAAGCAAAAAGCAGGAAAGAAAAAAGTAACTCAAAGCTTCCGCTTTGAGAAAAACAAAAGCAAAAAAGAATAAAGATCAAAGAATAAAGATCAAAGGCAAAAGCAGGAAAGCGGAATCCCTTGCAATTCCCTTTTACCAAAAGGGAAAGTAAGAAATGCAGGAAGACCAAAAACTCTGTTTCGAGTCGATACTCTCATGATCATAACTTTCCGAAACTTACTTTCAAAGATGTTCTCTGACTGAAGTTTCGTAAAGTTTTACCTGCAGATCGACTCGAGGTTATAGATTGTTCTTATGATCGTAACTTTCCGAAACTTACTTTCAAAGATGTTCTCTGAATGAAGTTTCGTAAAGTTTTGTTTAAGGTAAATGGTTGGTGAGAACCTACCGTTTCTTATTCAGACGTTTTATAAGAATTATTTTCAGATAATTTAGGTGCTGGTTGTTCCCATCTTGAGAGATTTTGAACTATCCCTTTATAAAAGCCTAACAACATTTTTTCTAATACTTCAACAAATTTCTGCGATGCAGCGAATTTCTTACCGAAATCTTTAACTTGAATTATACCAAATTCTTTAATTTCTTTATTTTTAAATTCCTGATAGATGCTGTCTAATCTATCATAAGAAATTCTTTCAATACCTTTTGCGTGTTTGATGTTTATATTAATTTTCAATTCATTTTTAATGGTTTCAAAAATATCCGGGTTTTTCTTATTACAAAAATCAAGTTGTCTCTTAAGCCATCCAAGTTGTCCTTTTATTTTTTTATCCAGAGGAACATTTAATGTAACAGACATTTCAACAATACGTTTTTCAAATAAAGCTCTAACAGTAATATCAGATACTGCTCCTTTTACTTTTAGTGTTGATATAAGCTGTTTGTTTGTGATTAAATTCTTTAAATCATTTTCAATTCTTGATCGCAAATTGCCTTTAAATTTCGAGTATCCTGATTTGACTAATAAACCCAATTTTCTACTGAGAATTAGTGACATGTCTTTTTCTTCTTGCTGCCAACTTGTCACTGTATCAACAACAATAGAATCTGTTTGTTTTAATCTTGTCCCAGAATTAATTTTATTTACTACTTCTTTCCATCCTTGTCTCATTTGTGTAAATCCACATACACCGGAAACATTATTTGCAAAATAAGAAACAACTTCTTTCATGATTTCTACTTGATCCTCATCTTCAATGTTATTTTCATTATCGAATAATAAAATGTGAGCTAATGTTAAAATATAAGACCAAGAAAAATGGTACATTTCAATACTTTTTGGAACTTTTATTTCTAATGGAGATTGAGTAGGTTCGGATACGAATTGATTAGAGATAGTGATTAATTTTGGAATACTTAGTTTTTTAGCCAGATCAATATATTTTTCAATTTGTTCTTTATCTAAAATACTGTTCTTATTCTTTATTTCAACTATAGCAGCATCTTTAATGATACCACCTTTTACTACTATAATAAAACCATCAATTCTCGATTCTTCATATTGAGGGAAAACTACTTCTGTGTATGTGTATATCTTTCCACTGTTAATTAATCTTGCTTCATTAAAAATCTCTCTTTTAAATTCTCTAATAAGTCTTAAAGAAGATAAAAATACAGATGATAATGCCATTTCATCACCAGGTTTATAAGTGGGAATTAATTGAGCTTGTCTTAATAGAATTCCTTTATCTTGATTAACTAATTCATCAAATTCAACTTTTTTCAAACCCAATATTTTTTTTAGTCGGTTTTCCATAATTTGATCTCCTTCTTCAAATTTCAAAATTAACGAATTATCTCTTGATAAATTCAACTCAAAAGATTTTCCTAAACCTTTATTTTGTGTCAAATAGTTTCTTTCTGTTTCGAGTCGATACTCTCATGATCGTAACTTTCCGAAACTTACTTTCAAAGATGTTCTCTGTTTGAAGTTTCGTAAAGTTTTACTTGCAGGTCGAATCGAGGTTAGAGATTTTTCTTATGATCATAACTTTCCGAAACTTACTTTCAAAGATGTTCTCTGACTAAAGTTTCGTAAAGTTTTACTTAATTTTCCATCCTACTTCAACAGCATTATTTTGGTAGCTGTAATTTTTCCGTTCTGTTTTAATTTAACAAAATACTGTCCGCTCGAAACAGGTTTCCCATTTTCATCTTTACCATTCCAGGTCATTTTAAATTGACCCTTGCAGGAATAGGCATCCATCAAACTTACTACTTTTTGACCTTTAATGTTATAAATTGCTAATTCCACTTTTCCAGGTTCTGCAAGATCAAGCTTGATGGTTGTAGAAGGACTGCGTCCGGCACCTGCCGGATTGAATGGATTTGGATAACTGGATAATTGAGTATTGATAATTGAAGATTGAATATTATCTAAAACAGAAACAATCTCATAGACAAATTCTACATTAATTATTGCTGTTTCATCCTCTCCGTAAATAGCAGATACTCCCGCAACGTATGTCTGTCCATCGATTAAACCTGAAAAAGTATATTCTGTTACATTACTGTTTACCGTTTCCTGAAATTCATCATCGAGATAGATTTTATATGCATCAGGAAAATTACCTTCCGGAATAGACCAGGTTAGTGTTCCGTTATTTACTGCTGCATTTATCGGAGCTGCGATATCCGGAAACTCATAACAACCCATATCGATAGCGTCTCCACAGACTCTGGGATTTCCTGCAAGATCGAATGCAGGCATCACAACACCTTCCGGCAGATCGAGAGTTCCTGCATCTATACAAGGAGAATTTTCGAATAAAGCAAAAGGATTATCTCCAGTTCCACTAAATAGAGGATCTTCATCCAAGTTATTATCTGCCCAATTAATAATATTATAATCTATGGAGAGGACTCCATCTAATCCTCCTTCAACAAGAGAATTCTGCACGGATAAGGTATTTGTATGACCATTCGAACCATCCAGAACAATTTCCCTCGGAATATCTCCGTAAAGAATGGAATTGTAAATATGAAGTTCCGATTCATAATCTACTACTACTGCTCCACCTGTATAACTTTCATTACCGGATATAGTACTATTAATAAGATTTACATATCCAAACTGAAGAATTCTTATTGCACTTTCATCATTCGGCCAATCTATCATATGACTAACATTATTCGTAATCTGAGCATTGATAATATTTGTAATATAATCAATAATCGGAATAGATGCATTACTGATCCAAAATCCACCCGCAGCAGGATGGTCATTCCCTAAAGGAGTAACATTTTCTATCTTAAAATTCGTCAAATATACTGTACCACCGAGTGAACCTCTTATCTTGCAAGCTCTACTACCTTGTATATCATGCAGATAGATATTATTCATATTTATTTTAGTATTTTCAGAAGATATTACAGGGATTGAATGAACCTCACAATCAGATATTTCGATATTTTCCAAAAAGACATTATGGTTATCCTGTATATAAACAGATGGTCGAGAGTAACCATTTATTAACTTTAAATTTCTCACAGAATAATCTCTTTGCAAAAATCCTTCATTAGTATCAATATAATCTCTCGCATAGATATGGATCATACCAAGTTCCGCATCGAGGATCGTATTATCTCGTGATTCACCGATTACGGAAAC
The DNA here is from genome assembly GCA_030595905.1 of Candidatus Cloacimonadota bacterium. GTDB lineage: Bacteria > Cloacimonadota > Cloacimonadia > Cloacimonadales > TCS61 > JACNIV01. Next base: position 8,009 of record JAUVLE010000117.1, read on the forward strand.
ATAGCTTTTCATGTGAAGCGGAAAATACTGATCATTAAGGTTCGGAGAGTATAAACCATCTGCAACGTGAACTGTTCTGTGATGAAGGCTATCTGCTTTGATCTTCGTTAAAGCAAAATGAATGTTTTGAAGCGGTTCATTCGCTGTTAAGCCGCTGTTATTATCATCTCCTGTGGCGGAAACATAGAGATCATGCTCAACCTGTTCTATCTTACCATGTTGTATATTATAAGTTATTCCATCCGGTTGGTAAATTCCCACATCATTCGATGCATAAAGAAAAAAATAATCAGGTTCCATTACGGTAAAGGTATCTACGATTACTTCAATGTTTGGAGTGTTAGAAGATCTAAAAATATCATTACCTTCTCCTGCAAAATTTAGATAAATGTTATTCAAAATTTCATCATCAAAGATTAAATTGGATAACCATAAAAAAATACCTCCTCCAAGACAATAAGCATTATTTTTTGTAATTAAATTACCGATTAAACTAGTATAAGTATGTTTTAAATAGAGACCACCTCCTGCATAAGCTTTATTATCTTTTACAATGTTTTTCTTCAGGGTCAAATATACATATTCAGAACGAATTCCACCACCCTCTTTGTAATAGTATCCGTATTGTTGCCAGCCGGAACCATGCTGAATAACAAAACCACAGAGATAGACATATATCAAATTGTATTCTTCACCTTCGAGTCTGATAACACTGCTCTGGTAATCTCCATCTAATATTGTAGAATGAATATCCTGCTCATTACCTGTGAATTCATAATTGGAGACGAGGGAAATCGACTTATCGATGAAGAGATTTTCAAAATAAGTTCCCGGGTATACTCTTATCGTGTCTCCGTTTACGGA
>JAUVLE010000249.1 GCA_030595905.1 Candidatus Cloacimonadota bacterium
ACATATAATTTACAATGCCGAAATAATCGCATATGTAACTTCAGTTGTTGAAGCTGCGCCTTGATCCAGAACTTCCTGTCATCCACGAAGTTAGAGCATATCATAAGCTCGGACTTTGCCTTCTTCCACAACTTTTGCAACTGCATTTCTGATCCTTTTTGCTTTCTCAGTTTCATTGATGTGATCGAGCATCATACAGGCAGACATTATCATTGCGATCGGATTAACGATGGAAGGATCGAGATTTTCGTATTTTGGAGCTGAACCGTGAGTCGGTTCAAATATTGCTACTTCTTCTCCGATATTTGCACTACAGGCAAATCCGAGTCCGCCGATAAGTCCTGCAAATCCATCGGAAACAATATCACCGAACATATTTCCTGCAATGATTATTCCGTAAGTTTCAGGATTTTTGGTCAGCCACATCATTTGAGCATCGATGTTTGTGTAATTGAACCAGATGCCTTCATATTCTTTTTCCATCTCACGACAGATTGCAAGCATCATTCCGCTTGTTTCTCTGATCACATTTGGTTTTTCGCAAAGCGTTACTTTATCATATCCAAATTTTTTGGCATAATCAAATGCGGAACGGCAAATTCTTTCTGCATATTTTTTGGTGAAAAAACGTGTAGAAATTGCGATTTCATTTTTTGGAGACCAGCCAAAGTTCTTTTTGAATTTGGGATGAGTCATCAAAGCATCATAAACCTGTTCAGGCGGATCAGTCCACTCCACACCACCATAAAGACCTTCTGTGTTTTGACGGAAAACAACAACATCTACCTCAGGTTCTTCGATAGTATCTCCCGCGCCTCTGCGGATAAAATTGAGTGGATTTCCCTTGAAAGTTTTACACGGACGCTGACAGATATCCAACTTGAAATGCTGACGTAATCCAACGATTGGGCTGTAATAAATAAATCCTTTATCTGCCAGGGCAGGGTCGAGTTCCTTGGCTGCTTCGCTTTTCGGTTTGGAAGTAATTGCTCCGAAAAGAGCAATTTTGTGCTCTTCCAAAATGTCTAAAGTCCTTTGTGGAAGCGGATTTCCTTCTTTACACCAGAATTCCCAGCCGATGTCTGCGTGCACATATTCCGCATCGAAACCGACTGCATCTAATACTCGAATAGCTTCCTTTAAAACAGTTTTCCCAATACCGTCTCCCGGCATTGTTACGATCATTCTTTTACTCATCACTTTTCTCCTTGTTTATTATAATTAATTTTCCTGAAATTTATTATTTTGAAATAATTGAACACTTCTTTTTTAATTGCACAATCATTTTAATTTATAACGAGTTTTAGGTCCCTTTCCTTCTCGAATTATCAAATCTTTATTGATCAATTTATTTAAATATGATCGAATTGTATTGCGATGCATCTGAAATTTTTCAGTTAATTCACTTATTCTTACAGCTTTATTTTTCTGTATGAATCGATACAATTCATCGAAATTTTCCTTTTTATAGTAAAGAGTTACTTTAAAATAATTTCCAATCTCTTCAAATTTAGGTTTTTCCAAACCGATTTCCCGACAAATCTCAAACATTCGATTTATTCCACTACCGAGTTGTTCAATATAACCTAATTCTCTGAAAATCTTCACAATTTGTTTATTCCTGACTTCCGAAATTCCTTTTCCTAAATCTTCAATTGTTAAATCTCCAGGTAGAACTCCGGGACTGATAATCTCAATCCTATCAGAAAAAATATGAATCTGAATACCGGAACCTACAATAGAATAATCTCGATGACAAACTGCATTGATAAGAGCTTCTCTGACGATTTCGGATGGTAAAGAAGATGTTATATTTTGCTTTAACCCTTTCAATTCAATACTGGAAGGAATTGCAAATTTTATGAATTCAAAAGCATTTTCCAGTTGAGATAAAAGTGGTAGATTAAATTGTTTTTGCTTCTCGATTTTTTTCCTTGTAGTATCGCAAAAAACTGCCAATTTAATGAAATAATTGGAATATTGTTCAATATAGTTATCACAAAAAAATAACACACCTGCAAAACTGGGATGTGAATGATCATTAGTTTTTTCAGCCAGACCAATTTTATCAAATGTTTCATATTCGCGCGATAAATCAATCTTTCTTCTTTTAATGTAATTATTTAAAATATTCAAAGAAAGAGATTCGGTTGTGAGAGCGTAATCTATAATGGAATCATAAGATATGTTTCTTGATCTTCTGCTTAATTCATCAATCATTTGTTGATCAGCTTTTCTGTTCGTAGAGCCAATTCTGACATATGTGCCGTTTTGAATTCCTTTATTTATTTTATGGTAAGGTGTTTGATTTCCTGAATATATTGTAACGGCTAAAACGATTTTATTCTTATTATTTAAGATCGAAACGTGAGGAATAATAATGGGTCTTATATTATCATAAACCATATTTTGAATCTTTTCTTCAATTTGCAAAGGATCATCATTGATTCCGATTATCTCCTTTGTTTTATCTTTGATACCAATTAGAATTATACCACCTGAACCATTCGCAAAAGCAATTATGGTTTTTATCAGTTTCAATTTTGAAGGAAATTCTTCTTTAAATTCTAATGTTCTATTTTCGTCTTTCTGTAATAAATTTTCTAAACTTAACATTTTCTTTTCCTTTTATTAAAATCTCAATTTCAAAAGAAGAAATCTTAAGTTTACGTCAACAAAATTGCACATCTTATTTCCAATCGCACAGTTATTGTACAAGGTGTTTATATTGCACACCAATTGCACATCCCTGATCCAGTAAATTCATAGAAAACCCTGAAGACATCGATGTAATCCTCTTTTAACCAATTGCACATAATTCAAAATACCGATAATCTTGATGTGCGATTTCAATTTCTCTCCATAACTAATACGATCATTCACAGAACTTTTCTTCTCCTTGTTCCAGCGTAGTCCCGAGAATTGGGACGGAGCCATTTTTTTTATTTTAATAAGATCATTTTTTTTGATGCTACATCTTTTCCATCAATTCTCAATTTATAAAAATAAATTCCTGTTGAAACAGGTTGGTTATTATCGTCTGTTCCGTTCCAGGTTATGGAGTACATCATCCGTGATGATGTAGCGGTAACACGGTTACCGCACTCCAAAATATCCAAAGTTTTTATTTTCTGTCCTTTCAAATTATAGATTTCAAGAGTCACAAACAGGGATGTTTGTGGTACGGAAAAAAAAATCGTTGTTTCGGGATTGAACGGATTCGGGTAATTGGTTAATCTGTAATTTGTAATTTGTAATTGATCATCAGCAGCATTTACACCATTATTAAAATATACCAGCATCGAATCGACAGTTGTATTCATTGAAGCATCTCTGGCAGTAACCTTGAAATAATAATTGCCGTCAGGAAATTGAGCCGAATCAAATATTTCATCTGCGTCTGTTTCCGTGATCAGAGAATCACCATTGGAATTGGTGATAATGTGATAATATTCTCGCACATCATAATTACCGATTGAAAAGCACGTTGCATCGCGGGAATAGATGGTGTAAAGAACTATCTCTGTCCAATAATTAGAAAAATATGTATCGATCGGCATATCAAAAGCAAAAGAGAATTGTTCGTAAACTGTGGAGTCGGGATCATCGGCGGGATGAAGAGAAAAACCTATATCCCATATATCGATCCGCCAATCTGAATTTTCAATATCGTGACATTTGGCGATAATATCAAATTCACCGGAAAGATCATCAGCATCGAGGTAAATTCCATTATTTGTGCGAAAAGCAAATATATCATTATCAATTGCATTTTCAAAAGTTGGCGGGATCGTATCCTGGATATTTGTTACATCGATATGCGGATTATCTATTGTCCACCAATTTCCAAACCATTGCGTTCCTTCGTCCTGCAGTCTGGCAAAATGAATA
>JAUVLE010000052.1 GCA_030595905.1 Candidatus Cloacimonadota bacterium
GGGCGCCGTAGCCTGAACGGTTTCTCATTTTATTGAATTTGACTTTTTAGAATGGACTCATTATGTACTAAATAATAACATTTTCCGGCTGAGTATCAATATTAAAATAAGTGTCAGCTTCAGAGAAGCGATATGTTATTCATAATAATATTATGATAGATGTCACTGCGATGCAGTTTTCCTTGGAGATTTATCTTCTAACCGAAAGCTCACGCATTCGGCTACTATATATAGCTTCTCTGAAGCTGAAAAAAGGAAAAAGATTAATAATTAAAATTGAAGTGGAAAATATTAATTAAATAGTTAATAGCCAAAAGTTACAACTTGACGCCAAAACCTGATTTCCCAAAGTATTACGAACATATTTTGCTGCTGTGCTGTAGTTACAACTTGACGCCAAAACCTGATTTCCCAAAATTTTCTCAAAACTGACTCACCACCTGCAGATACAATCTCAGTTTATCTTTCTTATACCAGTAGTCTGATATTTTAAATTGCAGTTCAAAATGGGGTAGAAGTTTCCATTTGATCAGCAAGTACGAACATATTCCATTACCGGAATTTCGGAATAAAATAATAATTAAGAATATATGTATTGTTTTCTAAAATAGATTTAATTTTTTTTTATAAAACTGCCAACGACACCACCTAAAGCTACCATAATCCTTTAGAAAATATATCAATTATATTTTTATTGGCATTAGGAAAAAAAGCTAAAAATAAAAGAGAAAAAATTAACAATACTACAATTATTCCACATATAGCATGGTTTGTATATTCCCCGAAAATATTCTCGAAACGTTTAGTATTTGGAATTTTACCTTTTGTTCTTCTCTTGTCAGGTCTATCCATTAAAGATCCCATCTTTATCTCCAAGTTCTTATAGTTCTATCAATATATGGTATTGCTCCAAACTTACCATGTAAATATCCTTTTTCTATATCTAAATCAAATCGAGGTTTAAAATCACTTAAAGAATATATTATTGACTCACCAAATTCATTTCGTTCAGCAAACCAAATTTCATCTTGTCTAAATAATTTTAAATCTAGTAAATAGGGTGCATGAGATGTAAAAATAAATTGACTAACATTATCATTGTAATCGTAATTTAAAAAGACTCGTAATAATTCTTTCAGAAGAGATGGATGTAGGCTACTCTCAATTTCATCAATAACATATACATATTCATCCAATATTGTACCAATAATAGCAGGTAATAATTCAAGAAATCTTTGTGTTCCTCTTGATTCTTCAAAAAATTGTAGAAATTTATCATCGCCAGTTTCAGTTTTATGTACTATATTTATATATGCTGCTTCAGGTTCATTTTCTAAATTTAAATAAATACTATAGAGACGACCTTCACTATCACTTATTACTTTAGGATATTTTTTCGTAAGATTGGATAGTATTTTCATTTTATGATCTTGTTCATCGATACTAAATAGTTTATCAATATCTATTTTTTTAACTTGGATATGTTTTATACCAATTCCGGAAAGTTTTATTAATTTTTCCGAAAGTTCTTCAAATTTTTTATTTGTTGCTAGTTCCATAATTAAATGATTTGGCATATATTTAGGTAACACAAATTGCAATTTATCATTAAACCATTCATAAAATTCATTTATTTCAGTGATTTTTTTTTCTTGATATGCCATATGAACAAAAGGTTGATTGTTTCTAATTTCTTTACTATACAATTCCTCAGTAAGTTTCTTTATTCTGCCCTCTTTTGTAAATAATGAAATAGTATTTTTATCTTGTTTTGTTGAATAAGTTCTTTCAAAAATTTTCCCCCCCCTACCTACTTTTATATATAACCATTCTTTCACAATGTATTTTCTTTTCAAAATTTCTATACCATAAACATATCTTTTTTTATTTATGAATAAATCAATTTCGAAACGAGAAGGTTCTTTTTCACTTTCTTGATCTAATTTAAAAGGCTTTGAAGGTAAAAGATCAAATTTTGATTTAGTTCCCTCAGTTATTATTTTTTTTAACATCATTAAACTATGCACTATATTTGATTTTCCTGCAGCATTTGCTCCATACATTGTAGCAAACTTCAAAATATCTATATTTTTAAATTTATGAATATGATTTTTATGTTTCTTATAATTTTGGGCTACCATATCCAATACTGTTTCATTTTTAAAAGATAATACATTTTTTACAAGATATCTAATTATCATTTTTACCTCCCTTGAATTCTTAGTCAAATCTGTGAGATTATCTCGAGTTGTCAAATAAAAAATAATAATTTAGTGTGCTTAGTATGTAATTGCGTGAATATCACGTAGTATGTCAAAGGTTCTGTTCTCTTTTATTTTCATTTCAAAACCGACTCACCACCTGCAGATGCAATCTCAGTTTATCTTTCTTATACCAGTGGTCCGATATTTTAAATTGCAGTTCAAAATGCGGTGGAAGTTTCCATTTTATCAGCAGGTACGAACATATTCCATCACCGGAAAGAACAGTATTCTGCATGATGCCGTCCACGTTATTCTCGTACACATAATGCTTCACATTAAAGGGCTGGGTATCGGAGTGGTAGGCAGTTATCTGGGTAATTATCTGCAGCTTTTCCCATTTCAGTTTAGCCTGTTCATAAACCAGAATTCCCCTGGAATAAATTTTTTCTTCTTCTAAGTATTCGGTAACCAATTCACAGCGCGTTTTCAAGCGAAGGTTTCCCAATAGTTGCCACCAATCTGCCCGCAGGAGTGTCCGCTCGAAATCACGGATCCTGGCTTCTTCCAGGCTGATGTATTTTTCTTTATCTTTATGCTGCAAGGTCAACCGCAGGCTGTTTGTTTTAAAATGTGTTTCTACCTGCAGGAACTGCTCACTGCCCACCGTTGGCATTTTCTCAAAGTAACGGGTTTCAGGGAAATCCCACAGGTCAAAATAGCAGTTTATTTTTGTTTTGCTAAATGGAACCAGGGTGATGCCGTAATACAATCCGATCTCATTATCGAATTTGCTCTGGGTGGAGAAAGGGTTTCCATGCCAGGTTGGAAATTTTTTTTCATAATAGCGGAACAGAACCAGGTGTCTTAATTTGTTATCCCCGAATTTTGTACCGATCAGTCCGGCTAATTTATCATCTGCTTGTGCCAGTTCTCCAAAGGCGGGGAAGGTGTTTTTATTTAAAAGGAAATTCAAACCGACAGCATTGTATTCAGCAGCTTTTTGGGGATCTTTAAATTCATGATCGAACTTAAAGCTGGAATATATGAATCCCAACGAATTGTGTTTCCAATTGTAATTTATAGAAGAGCCGTAAATGGTTTCTTTCACGTTGTTCTTTTTATCTACATCGAGATGAAGACCGCTTTCATTAAAGGAAGTAATCTGCGACAGTGAATCGATATTTGCGCTAAGTTTTGTATAAGAATAAAATGGGATGAGTTCGAAATTTCCATATCCGACATTTGCTGCTGCACCTTCCAATCCCCAAATTTCATAGGAACTGGTATAAGGCTTTATTGCTTTGAATTTTTTTACTGCAACAGACGTAGCAGCACTGCTTTTGGACATTCCCAGCTTGGGTGCAAAGAGAATACCCTGTCCCACAGCCAGCCGGTATTTTCCCAGCACGCTGTGTATTTTATTGCCATTATATTCTATGAAGTAGGAATAAAAATCGATGGGGTCTTTTTCACCTTCATCTTTTTGGGAGAGGAACCCGAAGCTGAATTTATCGTATTGAAAAAGGGTTCTCTGGTAATATTTCAAAGTGGATTCAAAGTTGTCTTTGCTTTCCGAATATTCTCCGCGCGTCTTCTGCTTCAATTTGAGTTTGGGTTTTTCTCTAAAAATAATGTAATCTTTAATTTCCGAAATTGTGATCTGGTTTATGCCGATTTTTTGCAATTCTTTCCAGCTTGAGATCGGTTTTGTGTTCCTTGCTTTAATTATTTTTCCAATATCGAGTTCGGAAAGCCAGGGTAACTCTGTTAGTTCTATCCGGGAAGCATTGTTGATATTTAATGGTGAATTTTTAAGATTCAAAAGCGTTTCAATGAGTTCGGCGGGATGATATGTTCCGTCCTCTGAAGAAAATATCGTTTCTTCAGCATCTTGGGCCAAAAGAAAGGCAGAAATAAAAATAAATGCTAAAACTACTTTAATCTTTAAAAGCATAACCGACCGAAATATAATGTGTGATATCCAAGTATTGATGAGTTCTGAAACTGTAGATCACTTTCATATCCAATACATTAAAAACCAGTCCAAAACCTAGCCGGTCCGGTTCGTATTGATAACTTGAGAGAATGGTGAGCATGCTGAACAGGTTGTAACGGGCAGCAAATTTAAAAGAAAAATCGAAGCTGTCCTCTTTCTCGAGACCAACGGCAAAACTGCTTTCCGGTGAGACTTTGAAAACACTTTCCCACAAATAGACCACCGGCAATTTCATATCCAGGAAAGAAGACTGCGAAATATTGCGGATAGAAAAAGCGGTCTGCACATTGCCGTTTATCCATTTGCTGCCGAAATCTGTGATGATAGAATTATCTTCGTGGTAACCTTCTACCTTGTTGTAAAGCCACCTCAGTCCGATGCCTGCCGAGATATTCTGGTAATGATAACTGAAAGCGGCATTGCTGCTGTTCTCCCGGTAGAGCGAATGATCCAGTAAAGAATTTCCCAGGTAAAAGCCAAAATCCTTATAACGCAAAGCGGAGTGGATATTGTAGCAGGGCAGGTCTTTTAACCCATAAAGATAAGTGACGGAAGTTATAATTCCGGGATTATTCAAAGCGGGATTCACAGCGGAAGCGGATGGATCGGGATACAACAGAACCAATCCCGAAGTTGCATTCTGCAAAGCAGAAACGGGAAGGTTCAGGTCGATTGCGGAGAGAGTGGAACAAATAATTAAAAGGATAAAAAGAATCGATTTTCTCATAATAACCTTCTTTAAATCAGATAAAGTAAATGTTTTCTCTCGGTTCTATCCAAGAGAAGAATTCGAGCTTCTTTTATATTTTCTTTTCAATTAAAAAATTAAAGCAATACTTCTATTTTGCAGAATCTATTTTTTGCTTAATTATATCTTTTTTTCATTTTCAAGATCAAAGAAAAGTGCTTTTTTCATGTCGAAAGAAATCTTCATCTTTTCATCGATTTTTGGAAATTTTTTCGGATCGAGACGGGCAGTTATTTTTGAATTTTCAGTTTTCAGGAAAACAATGAATTCATTTCCCATTGGTTCCACTACTTCGCAAAGTGCTTCCAATTTTTGCGGGTATTCTGCCATCTGATCATATTCTGCATCATAAATATCTTCCGGTCGGATTCCCATGACAACTTCTGAGTTTATATACTTTTTCAAATGATCCGGCTTTGGAATTTCAACTTCGAAGCTTTCTTCATTAAAGTATATTTTTTGTGATCTTTCGATTATTTTGCCTTGAATTTGATTTATGGAAGGACTGCCGATAAACCCGGCAACAAAGAGATTTATGGGATTGTTATAAATATTTAGTGGTGAATCTATCTGGTGAATTTCACCGTCTTTCATCACCACCATTTTATCTGCCATCGTCATTGCTTCCACCTGATCGTGGGTTACGTAGATTATGGTTGTATCGAGTTTCTTGTGAAGTTTGCTGATCTCTGCTCTCATTTGAACCCGCAACTTTGCATCCAGATTGGAAAGCGGTTCGTCAAAAAGAAAGACCTTTGGTTTTCGCACGATCGCTCTGCCTAATGCCACTCTTTGCCTTTGTCCTCCGGAAAGCTGTTTTGGTTTGCGGTCCAGAAGGTCTTCGATCTCGAGGAGTGCTGCAGATTCCTTTACGATTTGATCTATCTCGGTTTTTGGAAATTTCCTAAGTTTAAGAGCAAATGCCATATTATCATAGACGGTCATGTGCGGATAAAGTGCATAATTCTGGAAGACCATCGCAATATCACGGTCTTTTGGAAGAACATCATTAACTTTTTTTTCACCGATAAATATCTCACCCCGGGTGATGGCTTCCAGTCCGGCTATCATTCGCAGGGTAGTTGTTTTGCCGCATCCGGAAGGACCTACCAGTATCACGAATTCTTTGTCTTCCGCCACAAAGCCTACTTTTTTTACTGCCTGAAAACTGTTTTCGTAAATCTTATCGATGTCTTTTACAATTACTTTTGCCATTATTGTCCTCTATTTTTTTTCGTATGGATTTAATTCGTAAAATTATTGGAATATTGTCAAATAAAATAAATAATCAGCTTAATTTCAGAAAATATTTCAAAGCCATAGTATCCTTTTTATACTCTGGTTACCAAGCACCCAGCCTGGTAACCTCTAAAAAAAATGCGTATCAAAGTTGAGCTTTAATACGAGAAATAAATGCAGGAATTGTCCGCTAGTTCGGTGTGGCGGAACATTGGAACGAGAGAAACCGTTCGGAAGGTAGAGAAAAGCAAGAAGTCCGATAACTTTCCGGTTGAATAAATAAAGGATTCAACGGCATAAATTCCGAAAGTCCCGAGTCTCGATTCGTAAAATTTTAATCCGGCTCAGACGGAAATGACGAGTCGAAACGACTTTGCTTCGAGTCATCGTTGCTTTTGCAAAGGAGTATACTGATACACCCCACGACTAAAGTCGCACTGTGACTGCCTTGAGTAAAGGTGGTTTACTGGGCGAACTCTAACACACCCCACGACTAAAGTCGCACTCCTCTGATAGAGGGGATTACTTGAGAAGCAGCATTTTTTTTACGACTGTATCTTTACTCGATGTAAGTTTATAGAAATATAAACCCGATGCAACAGATTTACCCGAGCTGTCTTTTCCATTCCACACTACAGAGTGCTTACCTGCTGACAGCCGATCGTTCACAAGCTGTTTCACTTTTTGCCCTTTGATGTTGTAAATACTTAACTCTGTGTTCTCCGTGTGCTCTGTGGTTAATTCGAAAGATATTGTTGTTGTAGGACTGCGTCCGGCGCCTGACGGGTTGAATGGATTAGGATAGTTCTGTTTCAATGAAAAGGAACTTGCCAAACAGCTTTCATCTACGTTACTTTCATAAATAACAGCAGCATAATAGATATCCCAATTATCATTTCTATCTGTCTGCCAAAAAACCGCTGCTCCATCCTGGTAAGGACAGATATCCGGACTCATATCATTTCCCGGATCAGTGGAAATAATCGTTTCATCTAAAAATTGTCCATTTTCAAGAATTCGTAAATAAATATCAAATTTAGCAACAACTCCTTTTCTTGCCCAGGCAACCCAGATTTTCCCATCTTCGGTTTTACAGATAGTGGGGCTCACATCAGTTCCATCATTAGTGGTTACTTGTATTTCATCACTCCACAAGCCATTAAAGCTTCTACAATAAATATCGGTATTATAATCACAAGTAGCTCGATAGAATATCCAGACAGTTTCCTGATCATCGACAACTGCTTCCGGTTCAAGAGAATTACAATCATTATCAGTAACCATATCAGGATATGACCAGACATTATTTGAATAAATCGAGTGATAAATATTTTTATAACCAGCCGCATCCGATTCGAAGAAAAGGTGTCCATTATTATCATCATCAAAGACTAAAACGGGATCATTTATCATAGCCATATCTGAAACGATCTCTTCACCTACATCCCATTGAGAATTTTCATATTTACTAAAATATATTGAACCGCCTTCTATTGTCTCTCTTTTCCAAACAACAAACACATTTTCATCATTATCAACTGCTAATCTTGGTTCGATTTCATAACACATATTTAGCAGATCAGGGTCGCTGACATTCATTGCCTGTGTCCAATTGTAATCTGACGAAGACATAATATCGAAGTTACATACATCATCAATATGATACTGTCGAAAGCTCTGCCAAACAGCCCAGATATTACTTCCATTAAAAATAATGTCAGGGTGAAGATCCCAGTACTCATCATAACCTACTGTTTCCGGATCGCTCCAACTATTTCCATCATAGCTGCTTACATATTGATCACTTCGAACATATCTTCCGCTGTCCCATATCAACCAGAGATTACTATTCCCATCGATAGTAGAAGCAGGATAACAATCAGTCATGGGGTGTGTGGTTACTTGTGAAATTTGAATTTGATAATTATCTAATGGTGTAGGAATCTTTTCCTGACCGTTTTGAACAGAACAGACATTTTCTTGAATAATTAAAGTCGGGTCTCCCAAAATTGTTAATCCTTTTAAATATGAAGCATACCAATTCTGATTAAGAAAATAAACCAGTGCATCGCCAATTGAAGAATGACCCGCCAGAGCAGAATAATATTCATAGTATTCGATTCCGTAAGTAACTTTTGTGCTGCCCAAAGCAGCGAGACCATAATTTGAAGAATACAGATACCATGAACCAATATTGTTCAATTCTATAAAACGATCGTGCATACAGCAAACAAATGTATAGAAGAATGCTTGCGGCAATGTTGAATACACGTCATAATTAAAGAAAGTTCCACCACCGGGTTGTTGGTTATTGATCTTAAAAGTTGAACCCCATGGAGATGAATGTGCTGATAAATGAACGTGATAATAACCCTGTTGAAGGTAATTTTTATAATTTTCAGCAGTAGTGATATTGTATTCAGAAATAATATCGACTTCAGGATAAATAAGATCCATATTTTGAGTTGAACCACCAAGACCATCGTCAAAATAACCTAAAGCACGAAAAGGTAATGAGAGATTGCCGGTTCTATAATTATGATTTTTCATAAAATAATTATTTATCAAAGATGCTTCATCATCCCAGGTTAGACGAGAAGTATTCAATCTACCGACCCATATTTCCGGACTTGTTTCCCCTGTATGAGCATCATAAATTCCGTTACCATTATTATCGAACCAATATCCATTCATATCCATAAAGAACAGGTCAATAGGAAATTCCCAGGAAATATTTCCGGTTTCTTCGTACCATGCTAAAGGAAGACTACCAATAAAAACAACTCCCTGCAAGTCTGAATTATTGTAGCTGTTTATCAATTCTGCTCGAATATCTTCTGCTGTTCCTCCTGTAAATACTTCTAATTCAACTGAATAACCTTCATTCTCCAGATCAGCTATATAGATATTTGTTTGAAGTTCTATTTGAGGATAAAGAAAATTATTAACTATTACTTTTACTAACGGTTCTCTGTTTTTAGTTTCTTTTGAGTGATATACTGTTTCGATCTGCAGTGATCTTCCAAAATCTATCATTTGAGAATATTCCTGAAAAGTGATTACTTCTCTATTTAAAGGATCAATATACTCTGACTTTGGAGGTGCTTGAGCTTGCACGATCTGAAAAGTTATTATTAGAATTATTACGAATATCTTTTTCATACTTATTACCTCATTTTTTTATATTCGAATAATTATTTTTTCAATATTTATGTCAATTTTTATTGTTTTGCAAAAAAAGTTTTTACTTATGTAACTTGGATTATCACTCCTTCATATAGTCGCTTTTTCACCCCGTCTCCCATTCTCCCAATCTCTCAATCTCCTACTTATTCTCTTCTTTCTTAACAATGAGCATTTCCAGTATAAAAAGGATGAGCACAAAGATCAGCAGGTATTTCCAGATTTCAAAGCCATAACGTGATTGCAGGAAATCATCTGTCCAATTTTCATCTAATATTTCCAGGTTTTTCAGTTTCAGTTTGGAAGATCTTTTAAAATCACTCTCGGAATAATCCAGGTTTAGCGCATATATTCTATCTACTGTTCGATATATTCCCGGATCTGCGGGAACGTAATAATTCCTGGATAGATTTATATTATTTCCGTCCGGCAGTTGTATCTCGGGTGAGGTTAATTTTATCCTGTTGCCGATTATAAGCGAGGAGCTTTCAGAGTTCCCATCTGATAGGAAGTTAAGCGTATTATATGCAAAAACGGGAAATGCCGGATCGAGCAGGAAAGGATTCTGCAGGCTTGAAATATCGAACAGCCACAAGCTTGAACCGTTTTGCTCTACAGCCACAGGAAATCCATGAGCTTCTATGAGTATCCCGGAATTGGTTGAAACACTCCAAAAATCGTTGAAGCCAATACTCTCGACCGATTTAAGAAGATTTGTGATCGGATGATATTTATTTGCGAAAGAGATATTATATGACGTTTTTCTGTGCAGGAATTCTTTAAAATCCATCTCGAAATTTCTTTCCAGGAAATTCTGCCAGTTTTTGGAAATATCCTTATCTGCAATAAATAAAATTTGTTTATTTGATTCCAGCAGGTTTTCCAGTATAAATTCCACTCTTCCGGAAAGTTCCGATTTTCCATAAACTATAATGTTATCGTATTGTTTTAATGATTCGAGGTTAATGTTATCCGAATTGATGATCTTGATATTATTAGAGTATAATTCCAGCAGAGTTTCCATAACAAGGGGAATTTGCGGCAGATCGGTAATAACAGCAACGATAGGATCCGGATTAAAATGGAAGCAGAAATAATTACGATTATCGAAGGTTTGCCGCTCATTTTTTACTTCCACATAGCCAGAGTGCCAGCCGGGTTGCTGAAGATCGATAGAAAAATTCTCTGTTTTTCTTTGTCCCCGTAGAAGGTCGGTCACTTTTTCTGCAACCGTATTTCCATCCAGGAAAAGTTTGAAGATCACATCCTGCTGACTTCTGGTGGAATAATTAACAAGCTCGAAGGTTATTTTTTTCTCAAGGTCTTTTTTTACGATCTCATTAACGGTGAGAGCATTCTGGCAGCTAATATTGTTTCTATCTATTATGTTGGAAGTGGGAATAAAAAAGACCGGAATATCTAATTTTTTTGGAAGAGGATATTCCTGCAAATCGGTAATAAAATAGATTTCTTTATTTGGCAGATGAGTTTCTTTGAGTTTTTCCTGTGCAAAAAGCAGCACATCTTCCAATGGTGATATTCGTGCTGCAAGTTTAATTTCTTCGATAAGAGCGGCAGGGATTTTTCCATAGAGGATATTGGTTTTTATCCGGTTTTCATCAAGGGTTAATAGAAGAACCTGGTCATTTTCCGAAATGATGGTGTTCATTTTTTGGGCGATGGATTTTGCTTTTTCCAGCTCGGTTTGAGTATCCACCAGGTAATTCATACTGTAAGAATTATCCACAATAACAGCAATTCCGGTTTTGGGATGAAGTTTGCTGCTCTTCAAAATGGGAGCTTTGATCGCCGGACGTGAAATAGCTAATATTATGAACAGAATTATCAACATCCTGATAAACAGCAGAAGCAGGTTTTTTATATTTATTTTTCTTCGTTGTTTTTGCTGACTTTCTTTAATGAACCTGATCGAGCTGAAGATGATCCTTCGGGGCTTTTTCTTTGCGAAAAGGTAAATAAGGATGGGAATTATTATGGCAGAAGTTAAGAATAATATTCCCGAATTTAAAAACGATAATCCAAACATTATTTATTTTTTACCATTTTAAAGTGTCTGATTTTGCATATTGATCCGATCGATCTTTTCAGCCGATAATTTCCATGCAGAGAAAAACAATCCCAAATTTATATCAATTTTCAAGATATTTTTTTATCATAAATACGGTAAGTTTTATAAAGTTCGGCAGACACACTTCTGGAAATTTTATTCATCATGGAATTGGTTTCCAGCACCCACGACAATTCTCCGTAAGTATATGGGTTCTTGTGTTCATAAGCAGTTTTAAACGATCTATAATAGAAAACCACATCGATACCGCGGTTCTTATATTTATCCAGAACACCCATAATAGGAACACGAAGTCCGGGGATTTTGTTTTTATAAATGAGGAATTTCAGCCATCCGAACGGCAGTAATTTTCCTTTTATTTTTTTCAGGATAAAATTATAGTCCGGCAGGGTAACAGAAAATCCTACAGCTTCTCCATTTATTTCGGCAATATAGATGAATTCCGGTCTTACGATGGGCATCAGATTATCTACCAGAAGATCAAATTCCGTTGCAGACATCGGAACGTAACCCCAGTTGTCTTCCCATGCTTTTTCATAGATATGGAATATCTTGGCGATATCTTCCTTTAATTTTTTCTTATTATTGGCTGATAGTGTCCGAATGGTGAAATGCCCGCGTTTCTCAATTTTATTCACCAGTCTTGCCAATCTTTCCGGTGGTTTTTTTACATCCACGTGATATGCATAGAGATCCATTGCTTTTTTCATTCCTGCATTTTCGTATAACGAAACATAGTACTGCGGGTTATAGGTCATCATTACAACGGGAGAAGAGTCGAATGGTCCTACAAGAAGAGAACATTCATCATTCACAGAGAGGTTCATCGGTCCGCGCATCGTGTCGAACCCTTTATCTTTCAGCCAATTGTAAGCTGCATCAAAAAGAGCATCTGCAACTTCCCGATCGTCAATTGATTCAAAGAAACCAAAAAAACCGACTTTGTCGTTGTGGGTCTTATTGTGAAGTGTGTTTGTATGAGCAGATATTCTCCCTGCCAATTTGTTGTCTTTGTAAGCAAGAAAAAGCTGAACTTCCGAATGTTCGAAATACGGATTCTTTTTAGGATCGAATAATTTTTTCTGATCCATAATAAGTGGTGCAACCCAGTAGGGGTCGTTCTTGTATAATGTGAATGGAAGTTTGATGAATTTCATCAGGTCTTTTTTGGATAGAACAGGTACTATTTCCATTATATTTCTCCTAACTTCTTTGATACGAAAATATTCATTATTCCCATTAAAATAGCTGCAACAAACATTTTTCCAAGAAAATTCCTTCCGCCGGGGAAAAAGAAATTAATAAATGGAGGAAGCAATACTATCATATATTGTGCAAAACGGATCTGTTTAAAAAAAGCAACTATTATTAAAGCCAGGAAAACTATTATCATCATGGGCCAGGGCGCAAAGAAGGTGACGAAACCGATATAAGAAAAAATTCCTCTTCCGCCGTGGAAATGGTGGGTTACAGGCAGGCAGTGACCGATGATCATTGCGAAGCCCAATATCAGCAGGTGGTTTTGGGTTCCGATGTTTTCTCCGATCAAATCTATTATTACCGGATAATTTAAAAGATATTTTAATAGAACCAGGTAAAAGAATATTTTTCCAAAATCGATGATTCCCGTAAAAATGCCCAATTTCTTGTCTATGTTCCTATAAATATTTTGTGTGTCCGGATGACCCGAACCAACTTTGTAAATGTTCATACTTTTATAGGATTTTGTTATCAACTTTGCTGTGGAAAAGCATCCCAGAAAATACGAAACAGCCATCACTAAAACAAAGTAAACTGTAGATAGCATAATCTCTCCTTTGTTAGCCGCGAAGAATGCCAATAAACGCTAAGTTTTTTCTTTTAATTTCCTGAATCCTATTTCCCCTTAGTGCTCATTAGTGTTCTTAGTGGCTTATTTCTTTACCTCATCTTTTATTTCTTGAACCGAAGATAGCGCTGCCGATGCGGATGATATTTGCGCCTTCTTCGATAGCAATCTCAAAATCGTTCGTCATACCCATCGAGAGATATTTCATTTCGACTTCAGGATTTTCTTTTATTTTTTCAAAAAGGTTTTTTAATGTCTGAAAACAATTGCGAATGTTTTCTTCGTTTGCTGTAAACATACCGATAGTCATCAAACCCTTCACTTTCAGGTTTGGAAGTTCAGAGAGATCATTAATGAAATCAAGGGTCTCATCGGGTTTTATCCCGAATTTACTCTCTTCACCGGAAGTATTTACCTGCACCAGGACAGCTTGTTTTCTGGAAATAGCAGAAAGACGATCATTCAATTTTTGAGCAGTGGATAATGTATCGATGGAATGGATGAGCGCAGGTTCGAGTTTCATTAATTGCTTTATTTTATTGGATTGTAAATGACCTACGAAATGGAATTCTTTATATCTGTCTTTCAGAAAGGGCAGCTTTTGTTCTGCTTCCTGCACTCTGTTTTCTCCAATGAATTCGATGTTGTTATCCAAAGCGATCTTGATAGTCTCGACGGGATGTGTTTTTGTAATTGCCAGGAGTTTGATATCCGAAGGGTCTCTTCCTGAGTTTTTGGCTGAGGTTTCAATTCTTTTCTTAATATCCTCAATATTTTGAGCAATCGACATTATTATCCTTCTAAACAATTATTTATAAATGAAATTAAAGGAATTTTTGTTTATTTATATGTCAAGAATTTAGTATGCCATTACATTATCTTCTTTGAAGAAGATGTATTATTTTAGATAATCATATTAAAAAAAGCCCCGAATTTTCGGGGCGATTAATATACGATTAATTTAATAAGAATTTATTTTAACAGCAGCATCTTTTTCACTGCTTTATCTTTACCATTAACTTTTAGCTTATAGAAATAAACCCCGCTTGCAAAAGGTTTTTTATTGTTGTCCTTGCTGTCCCATATAATCTTATGAAATCCGTTTTCCAACTTTGTTTTTACTAGTGTTTTCACTTTTTGTCCCTTGATGTTATAAATCTCCAGAAGAGACCATTTTCAAGGTTTTTATTCAAGAACCAGTTTCAATACCACCGGTCTATGGTCGGTGATATATTTGTACCTGGCATCATTTCCGCCTTCCATAAATTTATCGATGGTTATTGTTCTTATTTCCGAACCTTTTTTTTCAAATTCATCAAACAGTTCGTTGGAAATAAGAATATGATCGAGATGACTGCGATATTTCCAGTAAGGATAGCTCCAGTTGGCAGTACTATCCGCTGCAATTAACCAATCTGCAAAACAGTAATTCTGTTTATCATCCAGAAAGACAGTGAAGACATTTTCCTCTTCAGGATCGGTAAGTTGGTCATTCAAGTCACCCAACAAAATAACATTTTTCGTAGAAAGGAATTCATCTATGTATTTATCCAACAGTCTGCAGGCTTCTTTTCTGCGCACGATGTTCTTCTCACCCGGCATTGCTTTCAGGTGATTATTTATGATAAAGAATTTCTGATCAAAGCAGGAAAATTCCAGCACCAGAGGTTTTCTGGGAAAGGGCTGATGATATTTCTCATCATCGGGATAGATCTGGAAAATACTATCTACTTTTATCACGCTGGATTTATAGAGATATGCCAGGTTCATTTCCCATTCATTAGTATTTGCCCGGAATCCGTTCCACTTATCTTCCGGATCTTGTGTCTGCAAGTTTTTCAGCAGCACCACAAAAGCGGAATCGCTCTGGATCTCCTGCAGTCCGATAACATCGGCATCTACAGCTAATATGATTTTCGTTGCATAATCGACTGTATATTCGCTTTTAGGGAAATTCTGGATATTCCAGGTCATTACTTCCAGAGTATTTTCCCTTCCAAAAGAAAGTTTTTCATATTCTATTTCGGGAAGTTCTTCGGCGCATAATAAAACTGAAAATAACAATAAAACTAAAACTCTTTTCATAATTTACTCCTACTATTAAATAAATTTTTTGTACCCATAAAAGGGTTGTTTTTAAAAATCAAAAATAGGTAAGCAAGACGACCGATATTTTCCAAGGTCTGTGAACCTCTAAGGAGTCTGT
>JAUVLE010000234.1 GCA_030595905.1 Candidatus Cloacimonadota bacterium
GAACAATCCGGCAGTTGCCGGATCAGAAAGACAATGACTGTCATTCCCGTGGAAACGGGAATCTATGATTTTAACTTTTAATATTGCTGGTTTAATTATGCTAATTGAATCAGCGATTAATTAAATTATAAAAAGGAAGAGAGTGTTTCGATACCGCAAGGCTGCACGCATTGCAAAATATTCTCCACAGCACTCTTCCTGAAGACATTAAGAAATTTCATCATTGTAATGTCAAAGTTTTTTGGGAAATAGTTTGACGCTCTCTTCCTTCAATATGAAATGAAGGAGGAAGATATGTTGTGTTTTATCTGTAAGAATAAATTGGTGTGATATTACTCATCTCTCTAAAACATTTTTCCGGTTAGAGAGAAATTTTGCAACCATAAAAAAATAGATGGTTGAGAGTAAAAATGAGGGGAAGACTTCTTGCCGTTCCCGTGTGAGAAGGATTGATATAGTGGGAGAGAAAATAAATTATACGAGAGGGAAAAATGAAAAAATATATTTTTATGTTAATTGTGTTAACTTTCACGTTATCTTTGTTTGCAGAAATAATCTATGTCCCAGATAATTATTCTACGATCCAGGCAGCTGTTAATGCCGCACTTACCGGAGATGAAATAATAGTTCGAGATGGTACTTATACGGAAAACATAACAATTAATACATATGGTTTGATTTTACATTCTGAAAATGGACCGGAAAATTGTTCAATTATAGCACACAACTGGGGACAACACTGTATAGAAGCTTCAATGAATGTTGCACTAATAGAGGGATTCACATTTAAGAATGCCACAAATGGGGCATTATTATTATATGGGGGAGTATCAGCATTAAAAAACTGCATATTTGAAGATAATGAAAAAACAGGTATGCCTGTGAATGGTGGAAGTGCAATTACAGTACAGAACCACCCTTTCGATGAATTGTCAGGTTGTATTTTCAGGAATAATACGGGGCCACATACGGTTGTTATTGAATGCGACTATCCTCTTGGATTCAATCCAATAGTGAATGAAACAATAAAGAATAATCTATTCATAGATAACACAAATGATCCGGGTGGAAGAAATATTTCAATTATGAATTCGAGTAATAATTATCATGGAATAATAGAGAATAATACATTTACGGATAGCCCTGGAGGTATCTATAAAAATGGACTTTATGGAAATGCGGATATGAATATCAGAAATTGTATATTTTATGATTCGGAAATAAATGGTAGTTCCAGTATCAATATTTCTTATTGCAGTTTTACTGGAAGTGGCTATCAAGGTATTTTTTCATGGGGAGATGGTAATTTGACGTCCACTGATCCTCTGCTTTGTGAAGTGGTAGAATATGAGTGTTATTTATTAGAAGGAAGTCCATGCATAGACGCTGGTGATCCTAATTCATCTTTTGATCCCGATGGTTCTCGAGCAGATATGGGGTGTTATCCCTCCATAACCGATGTAAAAAAATGTGAAGGTAATCACTGGAACTGGGTGAGTTTCCCAAGATTGGATAGAATAAATAACAATCCCGTGTTAGCTCCGCCGGTCTTTGAACAATTTCTCGATTGGCCATTTCCATTAGAATTAAAGTATACTGGAAATATAACTGTACTTGTGTATAATCATCCAGTTTGGATACCAGATTATTATGATATATGTTCGAGTTTAGGCTACAAACTCGATCTTCAATCAACAGGCGATCACTATTTACCTCTGGAAGGATCTCGTCTGCCGGCTAATTATCAACTTACATATTCACTCGATCCATATACTTACCACTGGCTTGGCTACTGGCTTCCCGAATCACAGAATATTGTAGATGCTTTCGGTGATCTATGGCAATATGTAGAAAAAGTAAAATCTGAAGATTGGTTCTATGATAAATACATACCGGAAAGAGGAATGGACCCTATTCCAATATCTTGGATAACAGAAGGTAAAACAATGACATACGGAAAGAGTTATATGGTTTGGTTCAAAGATGAAATTATTCCGGATTTTCATTGGGCAAGCTCTGGTGATTCCGAAAAACTGGAAGAAAAAAATGAATCTGAGAATTTCACTTACAATGAAAAACCTGACTATGAAGTTATCGATATAATAAACATTCCTGAAAATGTAATCGAAATTGGAATATTTGCAGATAATGAATGCGTGGGAGCAGTGGTAGTACAGGATTCCAGTGAACAAATACTTGTATATTCCGATAATGCCAACCGTGATCCGATACCCTTCAATTTTGAAATTATAAATGGCAGAGGTTTATCGGTTCCAATAAAGAACTATGATGTATTCAATTATAGAACCGGAGTATTTGAGCAGGGAGTAGTTATCTCCGGCATGCAGGAATATTCTCTAATTATGCTGGGCGAAGAAGGTGAACAGGAAGATAATACACCATCGATTACAAAGCTTTACAGCAATTTTCCTAATCCTTTCAAACCGTCGGGAGCCGGTCGCAGTCCTGCAACAACAATACAATTTTCAACCACAGAGCACACGGAAAACACGGAGTTAATTATCTATAATATCAAAGGTCAGAAAGTTAAAACACTCTATTCAGGAATTGCTGAAGAAGGTAAACACACAGTTACCTGGAATGGAAAAGATGAGAACGATAAACCTGTTTCATCAGGAATTTATTTATACAAACTAAAAACAGGTAAGCAAGAGTTAACTCGTAAAATGCTGCTTTTGAAATAAATGAGAATCCGCAGGTGACAATGGTAATTGTCACCTGCATTTGTTCTTTAAGAACTGTCATTTCCACGAAAGTGGGAATCTGAGATCCCCAGTCAAGCTGAGGATGACAAGAATGAAGAAAACCTTGTCATTCCCGTGAAAACGGGAATCTATGACTTAGAATGGATACCCGATCGGAGTCGGGTATGACAGATAAGGAAATATTATGAAATTAAGATTTATCTTATTATTCGTGCTAATTTGTATAATTTCGTGGTTAAACTCAACTACCTGGCACATCAAACAAGACAGCACCGGCAACTTCACCACCATCCAGGAAGGCATAATCGCATCATCAGACAGCGATACAATTCTTGTTTACCCTGGTACATATTTCGAAAACTTATTAATCGAAGATAAATGCATAACAATTGGCAGTCTTTATCTCACAACCGGAGATGAATCCTATATTCAACAGACGATTATCGACGGTTTCGAAAATGACAGTGTTATCCGCATTGAATCCGTGGAAACAGGAGAAGCTTTTATTATCGGATTTATTATCCAGAAAGGTATTGGTTATATGATGATTCCCAATAGACCTGATAAAAGAAGAGGAGGTGGTTTTTTTATAAATAACGCAAATGCAATTATTAATAAGTGTTTGATTGAAGAGAATAAAGCTGATAGGGGTGGAGGATTATATTTGTATGAAAATTCTAATTTAGTTTTAACTGGCAATATAATAAGATATAATAGAGCATTATCGGGAGGTGGTGGTATTTATATGGCAGGTACAATAAATATCTCTTATAGTACTGCTATTCTGAATAATATTTATCTAAACTATGCTGGTGTAGCTTCTGATATTTTTGTCAGCTATTTATCTCCCTTTCAGGAAATAATATTAGATACTTTTACTGTAATTAATCCGGCAGAGGGTTATTATTTCATCTATCCTTCTTCAGGAGGTGCAGGTTTTCCTCAACCAGGTCTATTTTCTGTTAACATACAAAATGCCAAAGTCGAGCAAGTGAATTGTGATCTCTATGTATCAGCGGATGGTGATAACAATAATAGTGGTTTAACGTCAGATGATCCTCTGCAAAGCATTGCCTTTTCACTCGCCAAAATAAGGTCGGATAGTTTACAGCATAAAACTATCCATATTGCAGATGGTATATATTCGTCTTCTCTTAATAATCAATATTTCCCGCTGCACTTAAAAAGCCACGTATCTATTATCGGGGAATCGAGAGAAAACACTGTCCTGGATGCGGAGTTGTACGGTGGACATATATATGCTTATGATCCGCAAAGAGATTATTCTATTAAGAATTTGGCGTTGATCAACTCTCGCAATCAACCTAATGTAATGTTAGGTGAAAACACAGGTGTTGTGATAGATAATGTAAAGATCAGCGGTCATCATGATAACCTTGTTGATGTTAATTGTAGTGGACTTTATCTAAATTTCAACGATGTTTCCATAAATAACTTGATAG